>JAUJME010000022.1 GCA_030447005.1 Solirubrobacteraceae bacterium
TCGCCACGCGCGACCGGCTCACCGCGCTGGTCGCGGAGTGGGGCGAGCGGCTCGTCTCCGCGTGGCCGGACTGGATCGACGCGCCGTCGCGGGTCGGCGACGCCCTCGCCGCGGGGGTGCTCGGCGCGCGGGCGGGCGAGGTGGTCGTCTCGGACTCGACCACCGTGAACCTCTACAAGCTGGCGAGCGCGATCGTCGCGGACCGGCCGGGCGCGATCGTCACCGACACGGGCAACTTCCCCACCGACCGCTACGTCCTCGAGGGATTGGGCCGCGAGCTGCGCCAGTTCGAGCCCGACCCGCTCCACGGCCCGCAGCCCGGGGACGTCGAGCGGGCGTGCGCGAGCGGCGACGTCGCGCTGGTCTCGCTCTCCCACGTCGCCTACCGGTCGGGCGCGCTGGCCGACATCGAGGCGATCGAGGCGGCCGCGGGCGACGTCCCGGTGCTGTGGGACCTCTCGCACTCCGCCGGCGCCGTGCCGGTCGACCTGCGCGAGCGCGGCGCCGCGTACGCGGTCGGCTGCACCTACAAGTACCTCAACGCGGGGCCGGGCGCCCCCGCCTTCCTCTACGTCCGCGAGGACCGCCAGGCCGGCCTGCGCTCGCCGATCCAGGGGTGGTTCGGCCAGCGCGACCAGTTCGCGATGGAGCGCCCGTACGACCCCGAGCCGGGCATCCGGCGCTTCCTCGCCGGGACGCCGCCGATCCTCGACCTCGCCGCCGTCGAGGAGGGCGTGCGGGTGGTCGCCGAGGCGGGGATCGGTCCGATCCGCGCGAAGTCGATCGCCCTCACCGAGCTGATCGTCGCCTACGCCGACGAGCACCTCGCGCCGCTCGGCTTCAGCGTCGGCTCGCCGCGCGACCCGGCCGCCCGCGGCTCGCACGTCTCCCTGCGCCACCCGCAGGCCTGGCCGGTCTGCCGCGCGATGATCGACCGGGCCGGCGTCGTGCCGGACTTCCGCGGCCCGGACTCCGTCCGCCTCGGCGTCGCCCCGCTCTACACCTCCTACGCCGGCGTGCTCGAGGCCCTCGAGCGCGTGCGGGGGCTCGTCGAGCGCGGCGAGCACGAGGGCGTCGACGCCACGCCCTCCCGCGTCACGTGAAGCGGGTCCTCGGCGGGCTGGTGCTCGCGGTGGTGGGCTTCGTGGCGCTCCTGGTGGTCGAGGCGGTGCTCGCGCGCCGCGGGGAGGTCCCGCCGTTCACCGAGGCGCCGCGCACCCCGCGCGCCTTCGGGGAGCGGGGGCCGGAGTTGACCTACGTGGTGATGGGCGACTCGACGGGCGCCGGGCAGGGCGCGCCCTACGACGCGGGGATCGCGGTGGCCACCGCCCGCCACCTCGCCCGCGGCGGCCGGCGGGTCTCGCTGATCAACCTCTCGGTCTCGGGCGCGCGGCTCGCCGACGTGGTGAGCGAGCAGCTCCCCATCGCGGTGCGGGCGCGCCCCGACGTGGTGCTCGTCTCGGCCGGCGCCAACGACGTCACCGGCCTCACGTCGACGGGCGCGGTGCGCGAGGCGGTCGCCACGATCGCCGCCCGCCTGCGCGACGCGAACCCGGGCGTGCGGATCGTCCTCACCGGCTCACCCGAGGTCGCCTCGAGCCCGCGGCTCCTCCCGCCGCTGCGCTGGGTGACCCGCCTGCGCACCCGGCAGGTCAACGCCGCCTTCCGCGAGGCGGCCGCGGCCCGCGACCTCGAGGTCGCGCCAATCGCCGCGCGGACCGGGCCGCTCTTCGAGCGCGACCGCGGCCTCTTCTCGCCCGACCGCTACCACCCCGACGCCGACGGCTACGCGACCTGGGTGCCGCCGCTCGTCGAGGCGCTCGACCGGGCCGGCGCCTAGTCCCAACGCCAACTTCGCAGCAGGGCGTCGAGCCGCGGCACCGCCCGGGCGAACGCGGGCTCGGCGGCGGTGAGGGTGACGACGTAGTAGCCGCCGTCGTGGAGGGCGGCGACCTGGCGGACGCGCGCGCCGCCCGAGGCGAAGTCGTAGCGCCGCGCGGGCTCGCCGTCGATGGTGGTGGCCGCGGCGCCCGTGAACTCCAGCGACCCGCCCTTGAGCTCCTCCACCTCCGCTTGGCCGTCGCGCACCAGCGCGGCGAGGTCCTTGCCGTCCGGCGCGTCGCGGCGCGCGACGTTGACGCTGGTCAGCACGCCCCGCTCGACCGGCCCGCCGTAGGCGACGTCGAACGCGGCGCCCGTGCGCCCCTCCACCTCGCGCGTGACGTCCTTCCAGCCGGCCGGAGCGGTGACCGTGTAGCCGACCGTCCCCTGGGCGCCCGTGCGCTCGCCGGTCGCGTTGCAGCCGCCCAGCGCGAGCGCCAGGCAGACCGCGACCGCCCCGGCCTTCGACCTAGCGCCCGTAGCGGTCCTTCGCCAGGACGAGCTGCTCGGGTAGCGCCGTGCGGGGCGGCGGAGAGGGCTCGGCGAGCACGGAGACCGTCTCGGCGACCGAGCGGGTGACCGTCACCTCGCCGCCTCCGAGCCGCACGGTGACCTGGTCCTCGCCCGACTCGGCGAGCTCCCCGCGCAGGCCGGGCTCCATCCCGGCGTCCTTGAGGTAGTGCAGGAGGTCCTCGGCCTCGTTCTCGAAGCGCAGGACCTGGACCTGGGCGCCGACCTCGACGTCGGCGAGCGGCACGCCCTCGATGCGGTCGGCGGAGGAGATCGGGTGGCCGTGCGGGCAGGTCTTCGCGTTGCCGATCGCGGCCAGCATCCGCTCCTCGAGCACCGGTGACATCGCGTGCTCGAGGCGCTCGGCCTCCTCGTGGACCTCGTCCCACGGGATCTGGAGGACGTCGGTGAGGAAGCGCTCGATCAGCCGGTGGCGGCGCACGACGCCCTCGGCGTGCTCGCGCCCGTCGTCGGTGAAGCGCAGCGTCTTGTCGGCCGCGCGGGTCACGTAGCCGTCGCGCTCGAGCCGCCCGATCATCTCGTGGACCGTCGGCGCGGAGAGCTGCATCGCGCGCGCCACGTTGGCCCCGGTCATCGGCAGCCCGGCCTCCTGGAGCCAGAAGATCGTCTGGAGGTACTCCTCCTCGGCCACCGTGGCGTGATCGTGCGACATGGCCGCATCCTACCGGCGTAGGCTGCCCGCGGCATGCGCATCGACGCCACGACGCGCGCCCTCGTGACGGGCGCCTCGCGCGGTATCGGGCGGGCCGTGGCGGGCTCCCTGGCGGCCCGCGGGGCGACCGTCGGGCTGGCCGCGCGGTCGGCCGGCGAGCTCGAGCAGGTGGCCGCCGCGCTGCCCGGCGAGCACCACGTCCTCCCGTGCGACGTGGGGGATCGCGGGCAGGTCGAGGCGGCGGTGGAGCGGTTCGTGGCGGACGCCGGCGGGCTCGACCTGGTGGTCGCCAACGCCGGCGTCGCCCACTACGGCCCACTGCACGCGCTCGACGTCGAGGCCGCCGAGCGGATGACGCAGATCAACTGGCTCGGGACGCTCTACACGGTCAAGGCGGCGCTGCCGCACCTGCTCGGCCGCGCCCACGGGCACATCGTGATCGTCTCCTCCGGCGCGGGGCTGCGCTCGTTCCCCTGGGCGGCGGTCTACGGGGCGACGAAGGCCGCGCAGCGCGGCTTCGGCGAGGCGCTGCGCCACGAGCTCAGCGGGTCGGGCGTCGGGCTGACCGTCGTCTATCCCGGCGAGATCGCCTCCCACCTCCACGACCACGAGAAGGCGTCGATGCCCGACTGGTACCGCGGCGGGCCCGACGCCGTCCCGGCCGAGCAGCTCGCCGAGGCGATGTTGGCCGCCGTCGAGGCCGACGCGCGCTCTCTCTACCACCCGAAGCTCGTCCGCGTCCTGGGGATCGCCCACGGGATCTCGCCGAAGCTCGCCGACCGCGTGCTGCGCGTGCTGCGCGGCGGGACGGCGGCGCCGCGGGTCGACTGACCCGGCGCCGCGCTCAGCCCTCGCGGCGGCGGCCGAGCGTCTGCAGGCGCTTCTCGGCGATCGCCATGAAGGCGCGGGTGGCGGGTGAGATGTGCGCGTCGCGGCGGGTGATGAAGGCGAAGGTGTCGTAGAGCGGGGGATCGAACGGCGCGGAGTGCAGGCGGCGGCTGAAGCCGCGGCCGAGTGCCACGGTCTGCGCCCCGATCGTGTCGGCGAGCCCGCGCGCCGCGAGGTCGAGCGCCGCCTCGACGTACTCGACCTCGATGTGCGGCTCGAGCTTGACGCCCGCGCGCTGCGCGCGCTCGAGCAACTGGCGGCGGGTGGGGTCGTCCCAGCCGAAGCGGGCGTCGTAGAGGACGAGCGTGGCCTGCGCGAGGCGCTCGATGGTCATGGGCTCGGCGACCTTGCGCTCGTCCGCGCTGAGGAAGTGGATCTCGTCGCGGATCGCCGGGCGCACGTCGAGGTTGCGATCGTCGATCGGCAGCACGATCAGCCCGCCCTCGAGCCGGCCCTCCCGGACCTCCTCGGCGACCTCGGAGGAGTTGAGGCCGACGAGCCGCACCCGCACGCCGGGATGGCGCGTGCGGAAGTCCTGGACCATGTCGGAGAGCAGGTAGTACGGGGCGTTGCCGAAGGTCCCGAACGACGCGGTCCCGCCCGTGAGGGCGCGCACCTCGCGGACCGACTCCGCCGCCTCGCTGGCCGCCGCGAGGGTCCGCTCGGCCTGGGGGCGCAGGAGGCGGCCCGCCTCGGTGAGCTCGAGCCGCCGGCCCGCGCGGGTGAAGAGCTGCACGCCGAGCTCGGACTCCAGCCGCCGGATCTGCTCCGAGAGCGACGGCTGGGCCATGTGCAGGTCGTGCGCGGCGGCCGAGAACGACCCCTTCTCGGCCGCTGCCACGAAGTACATGAGCTGTTGGAGCGTCATACAGGCTCAGCCTTTACTTCTTCTAGGCAAGCAAGCCTACAACAATGGCGCACAATGTCCCATACTGCTGCCATGACCGCAATCCTCATGGTCCTCGGAACGGTCGGTTTCGGCCTCCTCTCGGCCCGGTACGGCGCGGAGTCGCGCCCCGGGTTCGACGAGCGGCACCCGATCTCCTAGTCGACCCACACTCAGAGTCGTACCCCTCCCCAACCGCGCGCGCCGCGGCCGGCCCTCCCCCATCCCCTCCCCTCGGCCGGTCGCGGCGCTCGCTCGTTAACGCCCCCTCTCATGACCCGCGAACGACACGGCGTCCTGCTCTGCCTCCTCGCCGCCGCCGGCTTCGGCGCGATGGCGATCCTCGCCAAGCTCGCCTACGGCGAGGGCCTGGGCGTAACAGGGCTGCTGCTCGCCCGCTTCACGCTCGCCGGCGTCCTGCTGTGGCTGCTGGTCGCCGTGCGGCGCGTCGCGCTCGGCGGGCTCGCACGGCCGCTGGCGCTCGGCCTCGTGCTCGGCGGCGCCGGCTACGCCTTCGAGGCCGGCCTCTACTTCGCCGCGCTCGAGCGGATCGACGCGAGCCTCGCCTCGCTGCTGCTCTACGCCTATCCGGCCTTCGTCACGGTCGGCGCGCTCGCGCTGGGGCGCAACCGCCCGGACGCGCGGCGCTGGCTCGCGCTCGGGCTGGCCTCCGCCGGCCTCGTGCTCGTGCTCGGCGCCGGCGGGGGCGAGGCCGACCCGACCGGCGTGGCGCTGGCGCTGGGCTCCGCCGCCGCGTACGCGACCTACATCCTCGGCTCGGAGCGGCTCTCGCGCCGCCTGCCGCCGCTCGCCTTCGCCGCGTGCGTCTGCACGGGAGCCGCCGTGCCGTTCGCGGCGGCCGCCGCGCTCGGCGGCGAGGCCACCGGCGTCGGCGCCCTGTCCGCCGCGGGATGGCTGTGGGTGGTCGCGATCGCCGTCGTCTCCACCGTCGTGCCGATCGCCGCCTTCCTCGGGGGGCTCGCCCGGATCGGCTCGTCGCGCGCGTCGATCCTCTCGACGGTCGAGCCGCCGGTCACCGTCGTGCTCGCCGTGCTCATCTTCGGCGAGGCGCTCGGCTGGCCGCAGATCCTCGGCGGCGCGCTCGTCCTCTCAGCCGCCGTCCTCGTCGTCGAGCAGCTCGATCCCGATCTCGGCGGCGAGGGCGCCGGTGAGCCCGATGACGTCGACCCAGCGCATGCGCGCGCCGCGCAGCGAGCCGACCCCGCGCAGGTCGGCCAGGCGGCAGCCGTCGAAGTGCGCGCCCTCGAGCCGAGCGCCTGAGAGGTCGGCGCCCGTCAGGTCGCAGTCCACGAAGCTCGCCCCTCGCAGATCGGCCTGGGAGAGGTCGGCTTGCGCGAGCGACGTGCGGGTGAAGGCGGTGTGCTCGAAGCGGGCGAAGCGCAGGCTCGCGAGGTCGGCACGGCAGTCCGCGAAGCGCACGAGCCGGCCGGAGGCCTCGGGCAGCTCGAGGCCGGTGAGGCGGCAGCCCCGGAGGTCGACGCGGGCGAGGTCGGCGCGCAGGACCTGCGCGTTGGCCAGCGAGCAGTCCGTCAGCCGGACGCCGGTGAGCGCGAGGCGCGGCAGCTCGGCTCCGGCGAGCTCGACGCGCTCGAGCACGCAGTCGACGAGCTCGACCCCCTCGGCGTGGACGCCTGAGAGGTCCTCCTCGCGCCAGTGTGCGTCCGCGTGGCGCGCGTGGTCGGAGAGCACGCGCGGAGGCTAACCTCCGCGGCGCCGTGGCCCTCCCGCTCACCGTCCCGACCCTCCCGCAGCTCGCCAGGCCGGCAAAGGCGCTGCCGACCGGCGGCTCGTGGGTCTATGAGCCCAAGTGGGACGGCTACCGCTGCATCGCGTTCGTCGACGGCGACGACGTCCACCTCCAGTCGCGCAACGGCAAGCCGCTGAGCCGCTACTTCCCCGAGCTCGCCTTCCCGCCCGGCCGCTACATACTCGACGGCGAGATCGTCCTGTTCGACGCCCAGGGCCGCCAGGACTTCGACGCGCTCGGCCAGCGGGTCCACCCCGCGGTCTCGCGGATCAACCAGCTCGCGCGCGAGACGCCCACCCGGTTCATCTCCTTCGACCTGCTCGCCCGCGACGACGAGACGCTGCTCCACCTCCCCCAGCACGAGCGCCGCGCGGCGCTCGAGGCGCTCGTCGACAAGCCGGTCGATTTGACGCCCGCGACCCGGGATCCCGAGGAGGCCAAGCCCTGGCTGCAGCACTCCGAGGGCGTCATCGCCAAGGACTCAGGCGCGCCCTACCGCCCCGGCGAGCGCGTCGGGATGGTGAAGATCAAGCGCGTCCGCACCATGGACGCCGTCGTGCACGCGTGGCGCCCCGGCAAGGAGCCGGGAACGGTCGGATCGCTCATCCTCGCCCTCTACGACGAGGCGGGCAACCTGCGCGAGGTCGGCCACACGTCCGGCTTCAAGGCGGCCGAGAAGCGCGAGCTCGTCGCCAAGCTCAAGCCGTACGAGACGGGCGAGAGCTTCGCCGGGGAGCCGTCGCGCTGGAACAACATGCGCGAGCTCGACGGCTTCGTGCTGCGCCCCGAGCTGGTGGTCGAGGTGACCTTCGACCACGCGAGCAACGGGCGGATCCGCCACGGGGCGAAGATCGCGCGCTGGCGGGAGGACAAGTCGCCGCGCGAGTGCCTGCTCGAGCAGCTCGACCAGTAACGTCGCCCAGAGGACGAGCGCCAGCGAAGTCCGGCCGGGCGAAACCCGGGTTGTACGAGCGCCAGCG
The DNA here is from genome assembly GCA_030447005.1 of Solirubrobacteraceae bacterium. Next base: position 7,587 of record JAUJME010000022.1, read on the forward strand.
AAGTCCGGCCGGGCGAAACCCGCTAGCCGCCGAGCACGAGGACCGCGGCGGGGGCGACGCCGTCGGCGGCCACCCAGGTGAAGGAGATCGCGTCCATGGTCGGGTTAACGGCTGCTGGCTTCGCGCCTTTAAGGTGCGTTCCTCCTAGCGGGTGCGGCGGCCCGGGCGGCCCGGGTCCGGCGCCTGCTTCCAGCTGAGCCGGGCCGGGGCCGTGAGCGCGACGGCGAGCACCGGCTTGCGGGCCACGCGGCCGCGGAGGGTCAGTGAGCGCTGGCCGCTCGCCCGCAGGCGGAACGCGGCGGCGCGAGCGCGGCCGCGGCCGAGCCTGAGCGTGCCGGCGCAGCGGTCGCCGCGCGGGGCCAGGCAGGTGACCCGGACGCGCAGCTTGCGAGCGCCGCGCTTGGCGGGGCCGGCGGTCACGGTGAGCGGGCGGAACGGGGCGGCGCCGGCGGGTGCGATCGCTCCGGGAGCCGCCCGGGGGCCGGGGACGCCGGCGAGGCCGCCGGGGCGCGCGGCGCCCGCCGAGGCGCCGGCTCCCCCGGGCGCCCCCGGGGCTGCGGGCGCCACCGGGCGGCCGGGGAGCCTCGGGCGCAGGACCGCGAGCGCCGGCCGCGGCGTGCCGTCGTTGCGCAGCAGGCCGGTGTCGAAGGTCTCCGACGGGCCGCCCTGGCGCCAGCCGTAGTGGTAGAGGCGGGTGATCCGGGCGGGGTGGGCGTCGACGATCGAGAGCAGGAAGGCGGTGGCGCGCGCGGCGCGCTCCTCGTCGTAGGGGAAGCGGGTGACGCCGTAGCGGTCCGTGTACTTCACGAGCCCGGCGGTCTCGGTCAGCCAGACCTCGCCCGGCATCGCCGCGAGCGTCTTCTCCGTCCCGGTGGTGCGGAAGTAGTTGACGTCGACGTAGTTGTGCAGCCCCCACAGGCGCGGTGCGACGGGCGTGTGCTTGCGGAAGGTCTCCAGCCAGGCGAACTGGCTGCCGTTGTCGATGACGTCGGCGCCGAGCACCGTGCACGACGGGCAGCGCTCCTTGATGACCTTGTAGTAGCCGGCCGCCCGGGCCGGGTCGCCGACGGTCGGCTGACCCGGGTCGTTGACCTCGTTCCACGGGGTGAAAGTGGTCACCCACGGATAGCGCGCCCGGAAGGCGTCGAAGGCGGCCGCGTACTGCGCGACGGTCGGCAGCACGCACGGCGCCGAGGGGCAGCGGCTGCCGGTGGCGCGGTTGAAGGCGATCATCGGCTCGACGCCCGCCTCGCGCGCAGCGGTGAGCCAGGCGTCGAGGCGCGCCGGGTCGGTGCTCAGCGCGTCCCACGGGGAGTTCAGCCGCGCGACCGCCATGCCGGTCGCGTGGAACTGCGCGTCGCGGAAGGTGGTCGGGTGCTGGTCGGCGATCCCGTAGGTGACCGCCGCGCGTGCCGCCGCCGGAGCGGCGGCCCCGAGGGCGCACAGGCTCGCCGCGAGCGCCGCCAGGCGCCCGCGCAGACCGTGGATCCGCACGGCGCCAGTCTCAGCCGCCGGCGGGCGGGGCCGGCTCGTCCTCGTCCTCGTCCTCGCCGCCCTGCGCCTTGGCCTTGCTCGAGACGCACTTGCCGAACGCGTTCCTGCGGTTGCGGTTCGTGCCGTAGAAGTCCTCGAAGGACTTGCCGCCGTGCGTCGCGGCGAAGTTCGGGTCGTCGCGCTCGGCGCGGCACTGCTGCGAGGGGTTGAGGGCGGGCGCCGGCGCCGGGATCTCCGTGCCGGGGTCCGGGATCTCCGTGCCGGGGTCCGTGATGTCGGTGACCGGATCGGCGTCGGGATCGGCCGTCGCGTCGACGGGCGTGGCGGCCGGCGCGGGGGCGGTGGCGCCCTTCTTGCCCTTCTTCGCGGGGCGGGTCTTCGCGGCGCACGACCTCTTTGCTGCCCCGCCCTTGCTCTTGGCCTGCCCCTTCGCGGAGGCGCAGCGCTTCTTGGCGGAGGCGCCGGAGGCGGCGGCGGGGGCGGCGAGGACGAGGGCGAGGGCGCACACGGCGACGGCGGCGCGGGTCAGCAGCGAGATCATGCTCAGGCCATCGGCACCTCCCGCGTCCGCCTGAGCGGCGATGGTCTCGGGACGGACGAACGGCCAGGGACCCGGCGCGTCAGCCGGCGCGAACGCGCCGGATCGCCGCGGCACGGGGGTTCAGCCCCCGGCTGCCGGAGAAGCGGACGCCGACCGTCAGCCGGCCGCGAGCGAGCCGCTCGGCGGCCACGAAGCGCACGGTCAGCGCGAACGTGCAGTCGTCGCGCAGGGTCGCGTAGCGCGTCTTGACCGTCCGCCGCCCTCGCTTGACCCGGACGGCGACGCGGCCGCCGACGCACGCCGACGCCGGCGTGCCGGAAGGGCGGACCACCGTGCCGGCGATCGCGAACCGGTAGGGCGCGACCCGGTCGCGGGCGGGGCGGATCCTGACGGCGACGGCGCGCGGGGTCACCCGGCGCGGCGTGGCCGGGGCGAGCGCGGCCCCGGGGGCGGGCTCGGCCGCCGCCGGGGCCTGCCCGCCGGGGCTGCCGCCGCTGCCGGGCGACCCGCCGGCGGCCGGCGACTGCGCCGGGCTCGCGGGGGCGGCGCCCGGGGCCAGCTCGTCGGCGCCGATGTCGGGAGCGGCGCCGAGCGAGCGGCCCTCGCCGTCGATGTCGGTGGCGCCGAGGAGCGGATCGGCGGTGCCCGCGTCGATCGTGGGCGAGCCGGCGACCTGATGGAAGTCGCCCCGGGCGGCGTCGGCGAAGCGCGGCGGCGCGCTCTGGTTGGCGCCCTGGTCGGTCACCGAGCCGCCCTCGTCGGCCGACACGGTGGCGAAGTTCGAATGGCGGACCTCGATGGTGCCGGCCACGCTGCCGCCGCTCGCTCGCGTCGCCTTGAGGTCGGCGCCCCCGCCCCGCGCGATCACGTTGCGCAGCGTCACCTTGCCGGGCCCCCCGCCCTGCCCGCAGGCGCTGCCGCCCAGCGACCCGGGCGGGCAGTTGCCCTGCGCCCGCAGGCCGTGGGAGTTGTCGCCGTCGGTGGCGATCGCCGTCACGTTGCGCAGGTGCACCTCCGTGCCGCGGGCGACCACCGCCGCGCCGCTGATGCCGACCATCCGGGCCACGCTGTCGCGCAGGACGATCCGCTCGCTCGAGTCGCCGAGCTCGGCCGCGTGCATGTTGTCCGCCCCGGCCAGGAGGACGAGATCCGACAGCTCGGCCGCCCCGTCGCGCGCGTGCAGCACCCAGCGGCCGGCCACGGCGTGCTCGATCTGGAGATGGCGGACCCGCGCGACGGCCCCGGGCGCCGGGTCGATCGTGAGGACGTTCTTGTCGAGGCCGGCGCGCCCGACGAGCCGCGGGCGCGGCTGGCCGTCCTCGCCGTGGAGGTCGATGCTCTTGTTCGTGACGGTGAGCCCGTCGGGCACGTCGTAGGTCCCCGGGAGGACGATGACCTCGTCGCCCGACGCCGCGTCGTTGACCGCCCGGTCGATGCGGCAGGGCGCGGACCGGGTGCAGGCGCCGGGGACGTCGCTGCCGGACGGCGCCGCGTAGCGCTGGGCGGCGGTGGCGCCGGACGGGACGGCGAGCACCACCAGGACGGCGACGGCGGCGAGGAGAGCACGCACCCTTCCAAGGTAGGGCGGCGCGCCCCCGGGGGCGCCGGCCTCAATCGGCCCGCGCGCGGCTGGGCTGCACGCGCTTGGGCTCGCCCGGCTGCTTGGCGAAGTGCGGCGGCCACGGCGCGTCGCCGAGCCCCGACTCCTCGTCGCGCCGGGCGAGGTCGAGCAGCGCGTCGAGCGAGCCGGCGTGGGCGTCGATGTCGGCGGACGGGTCGCCGACCTCGCGCAGGCGCGCGGTCACCGTGTCGATCCTCAGGTCCTGCGGCTCGACGTCGGGGACCTCGTCCCACTCGAGCGGGCAGGAGACCCGCGCGTCGGGCACCGGGCGCACCGAGTACGCGCTGGCCACGGTGTGATCCTTGGCGTTCTGGTTGTAGTCGACGAAGACGGAGTCCACCGGGCGCTCCTCGCGCCACCACTTCGAGGTCGCGAGCTCAGGCGCGCGGCGCTCGACCTCGCGCGCGAGTGCGAGGGCGGCGCGACGGACCGTCATGAAGTCCCAGCGCGGCTCGATCCGCACGGGGATGTGGATCCCGCGCGAGCCGCTCGTCTTCGGGTAGCCCCGCAGGCCGTGCTCGGAGAGGACGTCGCGCGCCACCATCGCCACGCGGCGGACGGAGTCCCACGGGGTCTCGGCCATCGGGTCGAGGTCGACGCGCAGCTCGTCGGGGTGATCGAGGTCGGCGCGCCGGACGGGGTGCGGGTTCCAGTCGACGTTGCCGAGTGAGACCGCCCACACGAGGTGCGCCGCGTCGCTGGGGACGAGCTCCTCGGCCTCGCGGCCGCTCGGGAACTTGAGCACCACGGTCTGGAGCCACTCCGGCCGCTTCTCGGGGACGCGCTTCTGGTAGATCGGCTTCGTCTCGATCCCGCCCGGGAAGCGCTTGAGCATCGTCGGGCGCTCGCGCAGGTGGTTGAGCAGGGCCTCGGCGCACTCGACGTGGTAGTCGGCGAGCTGGCCCTTCGTGACGCCGGACCGCGGGAAGTAGACCTTGTCCGGGCTCGAGAGCCGGACCTCGTGGCCGCAGAGCTCGTAGATCCTGGCATCTTTGGCGCTCGCCATGCCCGCAATGCTGCCGGAACGCCCGATCCTCGTCGCCCCCGACTCCTTCAAGGGGACCTTTCGGGCCTCCGAGGTGGCCGGCGCGATCGGCCGCGGGCTCGAGCGCGCCGGGCTCATGCCGCCGGACCTCTGCCCGGTCGCCGACGGCGGCGAGGGGACCACGGACGCGCTGCTGCCGGCGCTGGGCGGCGAGACGGCCGCCGCGCGGGTGCACGACCCGCTCGGCCGGGAGCGGCAGGCGGGCTTCGCGCTGCTCGAGGGCGGCACGGCCGCGCTCGTCGAGACCGCGGCCGCCTCGGGACTCGGGCTGGTGGCCGAGGGCGAGCGCGACGCCGAGGCCGCCTCGACCTACGGGACGGGCGAGCTGATCTGCGCGGCGGTCGAGGCGGGCGCCGCCGTGGTGCTCGTCGCGGTCGGCGGCTCGGCCACCACGGACGGCGGCGTGGGGGCGCTCGAGGCGATCGAGGAGCGCGGCGGCCTGGGTGGCGCAAGGCTCGTCGTCCTGTGCGACGTGCGCACGCCGTGGGAGCGGGCGGCCGAGGTCTTCGCGCCGCAGAAGGGGGCGGACCCGGCGGCGGTCGCGCGGCTCGCGGCGCGCCTCGACGCGCTCGCCGCCCGCCTGCCGCGCGACCCGCGCGGCGTCCCGCTGACCGGCTGTGCGGGCGGGCTCTCCGGCGGGCTGTGGGCGGTCCACGGCGCGCGCCTCGAGCCCGGCGCCGCCTGGGTGCTCGACGAGCTCGGCTTCACCGCGCGGATGCGTGGGGCCCGCGCGGTGATCACCGGCGAGGGGCGCCTGGACGCCCAGACGCTCGAGGGCAAGGCGGTCGGCGAGATCGGGCAGCGCACCCGCCAGGGCGGCGTCCCGCTCCACGCCATCGTCGGCGAGGACGCGCTCGACGCCTTCGGCAAGCGGATGATCGACCTCCAGCGCGTCCTCGAGGCGAGCACCCTCGAGGCGATCGAGGCGGCCGCCGCGCGGCTCGGGGGCGAGCTGCGCGACGGGCGCGCCTAGCGAGGCCCGAGCAGAGCGAGGAGTGCGCCAGCGCTCGCGCGACGGTAACGCCCGGCGGCTCCGCGGGTATCCGACCGCGATGCCGCCGCGTCCCCAGCTCTCCATCCCGACGCCCGGCTCGCGCCGCGCGGTCGTGGTCGGCGCGGGCTCCTTCGGCACCGCGGTGGCGGTCCTCCTCGCCCGCGGCGGCTTCCGCACCACGCTCCAGACCCGCACGAGCGACCAGTGCACCCGGTTGAGCGCCGACCGGGAGAACAAGGAGTACCTCGCCGAGGTGCCGCTGCCGCGCGAGCTGCGCGTCGAGCCCGTCTCGGCCGGCCTCGCGCGCGCCGACTACGTGTTCCTGGGCGTGCCGAGCGGCGGCCTCGAGCCGGTGATCGCCGGCCTCGGCGCGGCCGGGCTCCCGCCGAAGACGCCGGTGATCTCGCTGGCCAAGGGGCTCGTGGCCCCCGACGGCATCGCGCCGACCGTCCTGCTCTCGAGCGCGCTCGGCGCCCAGCGCGTCGCCTGCGTCGGCGGCCCCGCCCACGCGCGCGAGATGGTCACGGAGGGCGCCGGCCTGGTCGCCGCGTCGATCGACGAGCGCCTGGCGATGACGATCGCCAACGTCTTCACGCGCGCGGGCGTCGTCTGCGAGCAGTCCAACGACCCGATCGGCGTCGAGCTGGCGGGCGCCGCCAAGAACGCCGCGGCGCTGGCCTCGGGCGCCACGGAGGCGCAGGGGATGAACGCCGCGGGAGCGGCCGCGGGCCACATCTTCCTCGAGGTGTGGCGTTACGCCGAGCGCCAGGGCGCGCGACCCGAGTCGCTGATCGGGCTCGCCGGCACGGGCGACCTCGTCGGCACCGCGCTCGCGCCCCAGAGCCGCAACCGCCGCGCCGGAGAGCTGCTCGCCCAGGGCGTGCCCGCCTCCGAGATCCCCGGGCGGATCGGCCAGGCCGTCGAGGCGCTCGACCTGGTGCCGTTGCTCGCCCACGGCCTCGAGCGCGCCGGCGTCGACGCGCCCGTGACCCGCGCGCTGCGCGACCTGATCGCCGGCGACCTGCCGCTGGACGAGTGGGTGGCCCAGGTCCGCGCGACCGTGCCGCCGCCCGCCCGCTTCCCCTCGCGCAGCCGCAGCTGGTTCAAGCGGGCGTGGGAGCGCTCGCGCGCCTCGTTCGCCCAGCCCGTGCCCTGAGCGGCCGGCCAACCTTTACCTGCGCGTGACCCGCACTTGAGCGGTCCTTAGCCGGGACCCGCTCTCATGTGCGGTCATGAATCCGCCTTCGCGCCGTTCCAACCTCCTCTTCCTGCTCATGGGCGCGCTGTCGGTCGCCCTCGTCGCGGCCGTCCTCGCCGCCACCGGCGTCTTCGACTCGAACGACACCGCCGCCGGCGGCGGCGCCGCCTCGGCGCAGTCCGCACCGCCCGCCGCGGCCGGCGGCACGCCGACCTCCGTGGCCGACATCTACGAGCGCGTCGCGCCCGCCGTGGTCTTCGTCTCCGCCCGCCGCGCGGGCGCCGAGACGCCGGAGCTCCCGATCCCCGGTCCGCCCGGCCGCGACCGGGCCACCGCCACCGGCTCGGGCTTCGTGATCGACGACGACGGCGACATCGTCACCAACCAGCACGTCATCGACGGTTCGCGCGACGTCCGCGTCCGCTTCGGCGAGAAGGGCGACCCGATCCGTGCCCGCGTCGTGGGCGAGGATCCCTCGACCGACCTCGCGCTGCTCAAGATCGACCCCAAGCAGGTCAAGGGCGGCCTGAAGGTCCTCGAGCTCGCGGACTCGAGCAAGCTGCGCCCCGGCGAGGCGACGATCGCGATCGGCGCCCCGTTCGGCCTGGCGGGCAGCGTGACCACCGGGATCGTCTCCGCCCTCGAGCGGGAGATCCAGTCGCCCAACGGCTTCCCGATCGCCGGCGTCGTGCAGACCGACGCCGCGATCAACCCCGGCAACTCGGGCGGCCCGCTGCTCGACGCCCAGGGGCGCGCGA
>JAUJME010000163.1 GCA_030447005.1 Solirubrobacteraceae bacterium
GCGCTCGCGCGTAGCGCCTAGGCTCCCGCCGTCCGGCATTTGGGACGGCGAGCGACGGGAGGGCCATGGCGGACTACACGGCGGCGAGGATCGGCGAGATGGAGCCCTTCTACAAGGGGCTCTTCCTCAAGGCGCGGGCGGCGGTCGGCGCCCGGTCGTTCGGGCTGGCGGTGATCGAGCTCACCCAGGACGACCATCCCGACCACGACCACGCCGACCAGGAGGAGGTCTACGTCGTCCTCGACGGGACGGGCACGCTCGAGATCGACGGCGGCGCCGAGACGGTCGTGCTCGACCGCGACACGATCGTCCGCGTCGGGCCGGGGACGAAGCGCCGGGTGCGCTCGGAGGGGCCGATGCGGCTGCTGGCGATCGGCGGCGTGCCGGGGCAGGCCTACGAGCCGCCCGCCTACTCGGAGACCGGCGCGCCCGATCCGCTCGCCTGAGCTGGTGCTGAAGCGCACGAACCGGTAAGGTGCCGCCTTGCCGCTCGGTGCGTGTGGGAGCGCGCCGGGCACGTTCCCCAGCCGGGAGGAGACGCCGTGCCCGACGCCCGACCGAAGCTCGCCTCGTCGAAGTCCGTCCGTGCGCTGCGCGCGGTCGAGCGCGAGTGGATCCGCAAGCAGGCGCGCGCCCGGCGCGAGCTCGCCGCCGCCCAGCGCCGCCGGGCGGGCGGGCCCCGCGCCGTCCCGGACGCCCCGGCCGCCCGCACGGCGCGGTAGCGCGCCACGGTCGCGCCGCGCGCGTCAGGCCCCGGCGGCCCGGGTACCGCGCGGTCCATGCCTGAGCTGGCCGGTCGCCGCGTGCTCATCACGGGCGCGTCGAGCGGGGTCGGCGTCGCCGCGGCTTGCGCGTTCGCCCGCGCGGGCGCCGACGTCGCCCTGCTCTCGCGCAGCCGGCCCGGGCTCGAGGTGGCGGCCGAGGCCGCCCGCCGCTACGGCGGCCAGGCCCACGTCGTCCCTGCCGACGTCGCCGACCGCCCCGCGCTCGAGGCCGCCGTGGAGGAGGCGGTCGCCCGGCTCGGCGGCCTCGACGTGCTGGTCTCCAACCACGCCGGCATGGTGTTCGGCAACTTCGCGGACGTCGCGCCGGAGGACTTCGACCAGACGATCGGGGTGACCCTCATCGGCACGGTCAACGCGATCCGCGCCGCGCTGCCCCACCTCGAGCGCTCGGGCGGCAACATCGTCGTGACGGGGTCGATCATGGCCGCCGTCCCGCTGCCGACCTTCACCTCCTACGCGGCCGCCAAGCACGGCCTGCGCGGGTTCGTCGCCTCGCTGCGCCTCGAGCTGCGCCGCAACCGCAGCCCGGTCTCCATCTCGATGATCCACCCCGGGGCGATCGACACGCCGCTGTGGCGCAACCTGTCGAGCGCCGGGCGCTACGTCCCGCGCCGGCCGCCCGACCTCTACTCGCCCGAGACGATCGCCAGGGCGCTCGTCGCCGCCGCGATCCAGCCGCGCGCCGAGTTCACCGTGGGCGGCGAGGCGCGGATCGTGCAGCTCGGCTGGTCCCTGGCCCGGCCCGTCGCCGAGCAGGCGCTGGCCCTCGTCTCGCGCTACTACCTCTCGGGCCGCCACCCGGCGCCCCGGGTCGGGCTGCTGCGCGGGCCGGTCGGCGACGGGCGCGCCTCGGGCGGCTTCCACGGGCGCCCGAGCCTGTGGGCGTGGCTGCGGCTGGGCCGGCCCTACCGGCAGGGTCGGCGCTAGCCGGCGCGAAGAGGTCCGCAGCAGCGGAGGAATTTCGAGGCCGCGAGGCCGCAACACGCGGGGAACCGGTGCGTTTGCTGTCATATCGATCACGAAAGGGAGCCATCCGGTGCCGTTTTCCGGCCGCCGGCGCGCCCGGGTGCCTTCAATTCGAGGGCCGCGTGCCGACCAACGTGAGAGACAGGCACACTTCCGAGCGCACCCGATGACCGAGATCCCTACCGACATCCACGACGAGCGCGCCATCGCCGGCGACCTGACCGCCCTCGCGCGCATCGAGGCCGGGCGGCTGACGCCGCTGCCCAGCGTGCCGCGGCGGCTGCACAGGACCTTCTCCGCCCACTGGCTGCTCGAGGGCCCCGGCTTCTCCTGGCTGCGGCTGCTGGTCGACATCGCGATGGCCGTCCTCGCGGTGGTCGCCGCCGTCGTGGGGGCCGAGGAGGCCGGCGTCCCGCTCGAGGGCACCGGCGTGCTCTACGCCCTGCCCGCCCTCGTCGTGGCGTCGATGTGGGCCCGCGGGCTCTACAAGCGCTCCGTGCGGGTGGTCATCCTCGATCGCGTCGTGCCCGTCGTGGGAGCGATCTCGGTCGCCTCGATGAGCGTGATCGCCTTCGAGATGTTCACCGCGCCCGACTCGCGGCCGGGGCCGCTGATCGCCCGCGCCTGGTTCTTCACCCTCCTCTTCGTCGGGACGGGCCGCGTCTCGCTCGCCCTCGCCCAGAAGCAGGCCCGCGCCCACGGCTTCGTCGGCCGGCCGACCGTCATCGTCGGCGCCGGCCACGTCGGCGCCCAGGTCGCGCGCCGGATCGAGGACCATCCCGAGTACGGGCTGCGCCCCATCGGCTTCCTCGACGCCGACCCCATCGCCGCCGTGGACTCCACGGACCGCCGCGTGCCCGTCCTCGGCACCCCCGACGACCTCGCCCGCATCACGGACGAGCTCGGCATCGAGCACGTCATCCTCGCCTTCTCCTCGGCGCCGGACCGCGGCCTCATCCCGCTCACGCGCCAGTGCGAGGAGCTCGGGCTCGAGGTCTCGCTCGTCCCGCGGCTGTTCGAGTCGATCAACGACCGGGTGGCGCTCGAGCGCCTCGGCGGCCTGCCGCTGCTCGGGCTGCGCAGCGTGGACCCCAAGGGCTGGCAGTTCCGGATCAAGTACACGCTCGACCGGTTCGCCGCCGCCTTCGGCCTCGTCCTCTGCGCGCCGCTGCTGCTCGCCCTGGCGCTCGCCGTCCGCCTGTCCTCGCCGGGGCCCGTCCTCTTCCGCCAGCGCCGGATGGGGCGCGACGGCCAGGTCTTCGACCTCCTGAAGTTCCGCTCCATGCGCCTCGCCGAAGCGGACGCCGCCAACTTCCGCCCGGACGAGGGCTCCGCGCCGGGCGGCGTGGAGGGCACGGACCGCCGCACCCGCATCGGGCGCTTCCTGCGCCGCAGCTCGCTCGACGAGCTGCCCCAGCTCTACAACGTCCTGCGCGGCGACATGAGCATGATCGGCCCCCGGCCCGAGCGGCCCGAGTTCGTCGAGCTCTTCCGCCAGGATCTCGACCGCTACGCCGACCGCCACCGGGTGAAGTCCGGGATCACGGGCTGGGCGCAGGTCCACGGCCTCCGCGGGCAGACCTCGCTGGCCGACCGCGTCGAGTGGGACAACTTCTACATCGAGAACTGGTCCCTCTGGCTCGACTTCAAGATCCTGCTGCTCACCTTCGGCGCGGTCCTGCGCGCGGCCGAGTAGCGCCTCAGCGCACGCGGAAGGAGGACGCGGTGCTCGCCAGGACGCCCTGCGGGCCGACGATGCGGGCGGTCACCCGGTAGGTCGCGGGGCGCAGCCGCACGGGCAGGCGAGCGCGCCAGCGCTCGCCGCCGGTGGGCGCGAAGGAGGGAGGGCGCCGGCAGGGCGCCCGGCGGAAGCGCCGCCCGTCCCAGGCGGCGCACCTCGCGCCGCTGCGGCGCGTGAGCGTCAGGCGCACGGCGGTCCGGGCCGGCAGGCTCGCCGTGCCGCGGATCCCGCGCAGGCGGGTGGAGTAGCGGGCTCGGTTGCGCGGATACAGGATCCGGACCCGGGGCGTGACCGCCTGGCCGGCCGGCGTCGGGGACCCGGGGGCCGTCGGGCCGCTGCCCGAGGGCGCCGGGGTGGGGGTCGGCGTGGGCGCCGGCGAGGCGGCCGAGTCGTGCGGGGTGCAGTCGAGCGAGCCCGAGTCGAGCCGCGCGCCGGACGGGGCGACGAACTCGAAGCCGGCGCGGCCACGCGAGAGGTCGAGCCGCAGCGCGCCCGTCGACGTGTCGTTGACCGCGGCGAGGCGCGCGTCGGATTCGTTCGTCTCGTGAAGCCTCCGGCCGCCGGTCCCGACGACCCACTGGGTGATCCCGCGCTCGGGCCGCATCCGCTGGTAGTTGTGATCGTGCCCGGAGAGCACGGCGACGGCGCGGCCGGCCAGCGCGGCCCACAGCGGCTCGAAGCGTTCGCCGCCGGTGTAGGGGCCGGCGGTGTAGCGCGGGTGGTGGAAGAACGCCATCGTGCAGGTTCCGGGATGGGCCGCCAGGTCGCGCCGCAGCCACTCGGCCTGCGGCGAGGCCGCGCTCGCGTCCTCCATCGTGTTGAGCGAGACGATGTGCCAGCCGGCGACGTCGAAGGAGTAGTAGTGGCCGCCGGAGCTGCGCGGCGCCCGCGAGCCCCAGTACGGGTCATAGCCCGTCGCCCGGTTACCCCACTCGTGGTTGCCCGGGGTCGGGCTCGTGACGGAGCGGAAGCGGCCGAACGAGGGGTCGTAGTTGGTGCGGTACTCCTCCGCGGTTCCCGTCTCGTAGACGTCGCCCAGGTAGAGGAGGCGGTCGAGCCCCTCGGCGCCGATCCGGTCGGCGACC
>JAUJME010000164.1 GCA_030447005.1 Solirubrobacteraceae bacterium
TGCCCGACACGGCGAACCCGCGCTGGGTGCACGACCAGCCCAACGTCGACTTCTGGCACTCGGCGACCTTCAGCTGGGACGGCAAGGTCGCCAACTTCATCGACGAGTCCTTCGGCGACGGCTGCCCGGCGGTGACGATGAAGACCGGCGGGACGCCCGGCGGGGTCAAGGAGTTCCAGACGGGCAACATGTTCTTCTTCGAGGCGGGCCGCGGCACGCTCCTGTCGGAGTACCGCAACCAGCGCCCGACGAACGACGACCTCGGATCCGAGAGCGGCAAGTACTGCTCCTCGCACCTGGGCATGGCGGTGCCGTCGAAGGACCGCTACCTGCTGGTCAACGCGTACTACCGCGGGGGCTCGTCGGTGATCGACTTCAGCGACCCGACGGCGCCGAGGGAGATCGCGTTCGGCGACCTCAACGGCACCAACACCTGGTCGGCGTACACCTACCCGCGCCGGTCGGGCCCGGCGAGCAGCATCCCGGTGTACTCCAACGACGGCCTGAGCCGCAACTACGCCAAGCCGGGCCAGCCGGCGGACTACCGTGAGGCCGCCTACGGCTTCCAGCGGTTCCACGCCGACGTCGGCGACATCCGCCTCGTGGGCATGAAGCGCCTCAACCCGCAGCTCCAGGAGCGGGTCATCGCGACGGACGTCTCCGGCAGGCGGTCCAGGAAGGGCAAGCCGCGGACCTTCGCCGCCGGCAAGCCCGCCCGGCCGGGCGCGCGCAACCGGTCGGCGCGGCCGCTCGACAAGTAGCAGGAGCCGGCAGGAGGGCCCGCCGCGCGGCGGGCCCTCCGCTCGGCCGGCGGGTCGCCCGCCCGCTCAGTCCCGGTCGTGGTGGCAGACCGCCTCGAGCTTGAAGCCGTGAGGGTCGAGCCAGAACGTCGCGAAGTACGGGGGCGGGTATTGCGGGAACTCCTGCGGGGGATCGAGGACGCTGTCCCCACGCCGCAGCGCCAGCTCGTGGACCCGGTGGACCTGCGAGCGCGTCGGGACCATGAAGGCGAGGTGCTGCAGACCCGGTGCGTGGCGGTCGTACCGACCGGGGTGCGTGGCCGGATAGATGAAGAGGTAGGTTCCCGGCTTGCCGGCGGCCGGGCGGTAGGCGAAGCGGTCGTCGGCCGTGAAGAGCTCCTCGAAGCCGACGAGCGGCATCAACTCGTCGTAGTAGCGCTTCGCGAGGCCGAGATCCGGGACGGCGAGGCCGAGGTGCCCGAGCATCCGCCGGAGTGTGACCGCACGGCCCGACGTGACGGCGCGGTCCGCCGTCCGTAGTTGCGGCATGGTCGTCACCGCCTCCCGCGCCGCCGCCCGTTTCCTCCCGCTGCTCCTCGCTTCGACCGTCGCCGCCTGCGGCGAAGACCAACGGCAGGCCGGGTCGGGAGAGCCCGGCCGTCTCGTCGTGGAGAAGTCCGTTCCCGGCGGCGCGGTCTTCCATGAAGGGTCGCTGACGGTGCTCCGCATCGTGGAGGGCGACGGCGGTCGAGTGGTCGACCACCTCCAGTCGGTCGCGAGGGTCGACGTGGCGGTCCTCGACCGGCGGCTCGCCGCCGGGACCTACCGCCTGACGGCGGTCGAGCGCCCCTGCGAGGCGATGTGCCCAAGGCTGGATCCCCCCTTCGACGCGACCCGCTGCGAGATCGCGGTCGACGTTCGCGCGGGCCGCACGACCCGCGTCGCGATCACGTTGCGCAGCACGCCGGTGGGCCCGCGCAGCGACTGCGCGGCCTCGCTCGGCTGATCCGTCCAGCACGCGGCCGTCCGGGTGCGGGGACCTCGCTCACCCCGCCAGGCCCGCCGCCCGTCGCTCCACCGCCGCCCGCAGGATCCCGATGAGCCGGTCGGCGTGCTGGTCGAAGGTGAGCTCCTGGCGCCACACCCACGCCCGGTCGCCGCGCTCGCGCGTGCGGACCTCCTCGCGCAACCGGTCCGGGAGCTCGGCCCAGTCGTCGTAGAGGAGCCCGACGCCGAGCTCCTCGAGCAGCGCCTCGACCGCGACGACCGCCCCCGGGTTGGCGCGGGCGATGGGCGGGAGGCCGGCGGCGAGCAGCGTCGGGAGGCGCGCCGGCAGGTCGAGGTCGTCCCAGGTGGCGCGACGGATGTCGCCGCCGTTGGCGCTGCGGACCGCGTGCAGCAGCCCCGCGTCGTAGCGCGAGAGGGCGGCGACCCAGCGCGCGGGCTCGACGCGCTCCTCGACGTGGATGCGGTCGGGGGCGAGCGCGGCGGTCGCCGACGCCCACGCCGGGTCGACGCTGTGCAGGTGCGCGTGGACCCCGCCGTCGGTGAGCCGCACGAGGTCCTCGGGCTCGATTCCCACCGGCCGGCCGAGCAGGGCGACGTGGGGCATCCCATCGCGCCCGGAGAGCCGGGGGACCGGGGCCGCGTCGTGCCAGTCGCGCTTGGGGAGGTCGCCGTCGAGGACGTGGGTCCGCTCGGGGTCGAGGCGGCCGGGCAGCGCGGCGAGGAACCAGTCGCGCTCGGCGGCGCTCGAGAGCAGGCAGGCGTCCGCGCGGCAGGCGAGGTCGGCGAGCAGCGGCCACTCCCCGCGCAGCAGCGAGCGCTGCGGGGCCTCCTTGAAGTGCCACACGAACGGGATGCCGAGGTCGGCCTCGAGGACCGCGTGGGCGAAGGGGACCGCGCGCCAGTTGAGCAGCGCGTAGATGACGTCGGGCCGGGCCTCGCGGATCGCCGCACGCCAGTCGGCCGGGTCGAGGTCCTCCACGCCTCGGAACGGCAGCGGCCCGACCGTGTTGAAGCCGAGCCCGTCCGGCGTCCAGAGGCCGAGCAGCCGGTGCCCGCGCTCGCGCAGCGCGAGGACGCGCTCGGGGTTGTAGGCCAGCTCGCCGGCCAGCAGGATGGTCAGCCCGTCGCCGGCGGGATCGGGCAGCTCGCGCTCGCGGAAGCGGGCGTAGCGGGCGACCTCGTCGACCAGGCCGGTCTCGGCGGTCTCGATCCGCAGGGGCTCGCGCACCCGGTAGCGGTGGCGGAAGACGTTGACGCCGCCGTCGCAGGACGGGCGGATCGCCCGGTGGCGCTGGGCGGGGTGAGCGACCCAGCGGCAGGTGGCCTCCCCCGTGGCCGCGCGCGGCCCCGGGATGCGGTCCCAGAAGAGGCGGGAGAGGTCATCGGATTCGAGCTCGTCGCGCTCGACCCAGCGCGCCCGCGTCCGGTAGTGGCCGACCTGGACGAGCTGCGGCCACGGCTCGAGCGCGCCGGCGTCGTCGCCCTCGACGTCGAGGTCGGCGATCGCGAAGCCGGCCTCGGGGTGCCGGTCGAGGGTCGCGCGCAGGCGCGCGAGGTGCCGCGGGAAGTACAGGTCGTCGCAGGGCAGGTAGGCGATGACGTCCGCGCTCGCGGCGTCGAGCGCGGTGTTGAGCGCCGCCCCGAGCCCGCGGTTGGCCTCGTGGCGCAGGAGGCGGATCCGGGGATCGCCGGGGAGCGCGCCCGCGACGTCGTCGGGCGAGCCGTCGTCGACGACGACGAGCTCCCACCGCTGCTCCGTCTGGGCGAGCAGGCTTCCGACCGCACGCGGGATGAACGCCGCCTGGCCGTAGGCGGGCATGAGGACGGAGACGAGCGGGAGCACGGGGCGTGGGTACCCGCCCGGGCCCCGGCTATAAGTGAGCGGGTGCCCCTGCGCCTCGCCGAGCCGGCCCCGAACGTCTCGCTGCGCAAGGACCCGTCGGGCGACGACGTCGTGGTGCTCGCCTTCCCCTATCGCGCGGAGATCGTCGACGCCGTCCGCGGGATCCCCGGCCGGCGCTTCGACTGGGATGCGCGGGAGTGGTGGGCGGCGGCCAACGACGCGACCGCCCCCTACGTCCGCGGGGTGCTCGAGCGTTACCCGGAGCTGACCGCCTCGGCCGAGGCCGAGCGCTGGCTGGCGGAGACCGCCTCGGGCTGGGTCGCGCGCGTGACCGCCGCCCGCTACGACGGCGCGGGCTGGTTCGTCGCCGAGGTGATCTCGGGGGAGCCGCCCGAGGCGCTGGCCGCCGTGGCGGTCGAGCGCGGCGGGCGCGTGTGGCTGCCGTTCTCCCAGGAGGTGGCCGACGAGCTGCTCGAGCTGGGCGGCGCCCGGCTCGACGGGCGCGCCGCGCGGTGCGCGACGCGCCTCCAGGTCGGCCTCGCGCCGCCGCCGGCGACGCTGACCCTGGTCTCGGGCGTCTCCGAGCCGCGCTTCGGCCTCGACGTCAACTGGGATCCCGAGGCGCAGGCCGCCTTCCGGCTGCTGCCGGGCGCCGAGGGCCACGGGCCGACCCTCCCGGTCGACGCCTTCCTCGTCGAGCCGCTCGACGCCTTCGTCGCGGCGCACGGCGTCGAGATCGGCGCGAACGCCGAGGGCGCGCTGGCGGTGATCCGCGAGGAGCACGACGAGGCGGTGGAGTCCATCCGCCGCTCGCGCACCCGTTCGGGCGAGCCGCTGGCCTCCGAGCCGCGCCTCGGCGGCGAGCTCCAGCCCTTCCAGCGCGGCGGGGTCGCGTACCTGCTGGCAGCGCGGCGCTCGTTCCTGGCCGACGAGCAGGGGCTCGGCAAGACCGTGCAGGCGCTCGCGGCGCTCGAGGAGG
>JAUJME010000023.1:0-10473 GCA_030447005.1 Solirubrobacteraceae bacterium
CCCGGGCGGCCGGCCGCCCGCTCACGCTCTCCGTCCGCGAGTTCGGCGTCCTCGTGGCGCTCATGCGGCGGGCGGGTCGCGTGGTCTCCCGCGAGGAGCTCTACGCCGAGGTCTGGGGCGGGACGCTGCGGCGCGAGGACCGCTCCGTCGACGTCTACGTCCACAAGCTACGCGTGAAGCTCGAGGCGGCCCTCCCGGGCCGGCAGCTCATCCACACGCACTTCGGCTTCGGCTACCGGATGTAACGGCCCCGCCGGGCCGCCGCCGGCGGCTTCACGTGCTTTTCACAACTCGATCACGACCCCGGAACAGACTGGAGAACACCTTGACCGCGAATCGCTCACTGCTCGCGCTGGCCATGGCCGGCGTCCTCTCCCTCGGCACCGCCGCCTGCGGCGGCGAGGAGGAGACCAACACCACCGGCGGCGGCGCCCAGGAGGGGCAGGCCGCCGAGTCGAACCAGGAGCTCAGCGGCACGATCGCGATCGACGGCTCGTCGACCGTTCAGCCCTTCGCCGAGGCCGCGGCCGAGCTCTTCCAGGAGGAGGCGCCGGACGTGAAGGTGACCGTCGGCGGCTCGGGCACGGGCGACGGCTTCGAGCGCTTCTGCGCCGGCGAGACCCAGATCTCGGACGCCTCCCGTCCCATTGAGGAGGACGAGATGGCGGCCTGCGAGAAGGGCGGCGTGACCCCTCAGGAGGTCCAGGTCGCCAACGACGGCATCGCCGTCGTCACCAACAAGGACACGCAGGTCGACTGCTTCACGACCGCCCAGCTCAAGAAGCTGCTCGCGCCGAAGTCCGAGATCTCCAACCTGTCGGAGCTCGGCGGCGGGCTGCCGAGCCAGAGCGTCCAGTTCTTCACGCCGGGCGAGGAGTCGGGCACCTTCGACTTCTTCACCGAGACGGTGCTCGAGACGGACGCCGAGCAGCGGACGCAGGACGTGCAGACCTCGGCCAACGACAATCAGATCCTCACCGGCATCGAGGGCACCGAGGGCGCGATCGGCTACCTCGGCTTCTCGTTCGCCCAGGAGGCCGGCGACCGCGTGAACGTCGCCCAGGTCGACGGCGGCGACGGCTGCGTCGAGCCGACGCTCGAGACGATCCAGAGCGGCGAGTACGAGCCGCTGTCGCGGCCGATCTTCATGTACCCGAGCAAGGAGGCGCTCGCCAAGCCCGAGGTCAAGGCGTTCATGACCTTCGTGGCCGAGAACCAGCAGCGCATCAGCGAGGCGGCCAAGATCGTCCCGCTCACCGAGGAGCAGGCGGCCGAGTCCAAGCAGAAGGTCGGCGTCTAGCCAGCCATGGCGAGCGCTGACTTCACCGCTCGCGCGGCCGGTCCCGGGGGTCCCGGGGCCGGCCTGAACCACCGGCGCACGACCCGGTCCGTGGGCGAGCGTGCGATCAAGGTCGCGCTCGCCTGCGCCGCGCTGCTCTCCGTCCTCACCACGACGGGGATCGTGATCTCGCTGCTCAACGAGACCTTCCGGTTCTTCGGCGAGGTCGGCCTCGGCGAGTTCCTGTTCGGCACGGACTGGAACCCGCTGCGCCGCGGCGAGCAGCAGTCCTTCGGGGTGCTGCCGCTCGTCTGGAGCACGCTCTACCTGACCTTCATCGGCCTGCTGGTCGCCATCCCGCTCGGCCTCGCCTCCGCGATCTACCTCGCCGAGTTCGCCTCACCGCGGGTCCGCCGCCTCATCAAGCCGACCCTCGAGGTGCTCGCGGGCATCCCGACGATCGTCCTGGGCTACTTCGCGCTCACCTACGTCACCCCGGTGATCCTCCGCGACGTCCTCGGGCTCGACGTCCAGATCTTCAACGGCCTCTCGGCCGGCCTGGTCCTCGGCATCCTCGTGCTGCCGACGATCGCCTCGGTCGCCGAGGACGCGATGTCCGCGGTCCCCCAGGCGCTGCGCGAGGGCGCCTTCGGCCTCGGCGCCACCAAGCGCCAGGTCGTGCTCCGCGTCGTCTTCCCGGCCGCCCTCTCGGGCATCGTGGCCGCGCTCGTCCTCGGCGCCTCGCGGGCGATCGGCGAGACGGTGGTCATCCTCATCGCCGCCGGCGCCGCCCCGAGCCTCTCCTTCGACCTGGGCGAGTCGCACCAGAACATGGCCGCCTTCATCGCGCAGACCGCGCGCGGGGACATCTCGCAGGGCGGCACGGAGTTCCGCACCATCTTCGCGGTCGGCACCACGCTCTTCGTGATGACGCTGATCCTCAACGCCATCTCGATCCGCTTCGTCCGGCGCTTCCGCCAGGTCTACGACTGATGGCCGTCTCGCCCGCCACCCGCGCGTCCGTCCGCCTCGCCGTCGAGCCCGCCGCGAGCTCGCAGAAGATCAAGGAGGCCGCCTTCCGCGGGACGCTCCTGTTCTCGACGCTGATCGGCCTGCTCTTCCTCGCGGTGCTGATCGTCGACGTCGCGCGCGATGGGATCCCCCTGCTGAGCTGGGAGTTCCTGCGCTCGTTCCCCTCCCGGGTGACCCCGGAGACCTCCGGCGTGCGCTCGGCCTTCCTCGGGACGCTGCTGCTGATCGTCACCACCGCCGTCTTCATCGTCCCGGTCGGGATCGCCACGGCGATCTACCTCGAGGAGTACGCCGATCGCACCCGCTGGTGGAACCGGCTGATCGAGCTCAACGTCCAGAACCTCGCGGCGGTCCCGTCGGTCGTCTACGGCATCCTCGGCCTCGCCTGGATCGTCCGCGGCCCGCTCAGCCTGGGCCGCGTCCTGCTCGCCGGCGCGCTCACCCTCGGGCTGCTCGTGCTGCCCGTCGTCATCATCGTCGCGCGCGAGGCGATCCGCGCCGTGCCGTCCTCGATCCGCGACGGCTCGCTCGCCCTCGGCGCCACCCAGTGGCAGACGATCTGGAAGCAGGTCCTGCCGGGGGCGCTGCCGGGCATCGCCACCGGCGTCATCCTCGCGCTCTCGCGGGCGATCGGGGAGACGGCGCCGCTCATCCTCGTCGGCGCCGTGGCGTTCGCGCGCTTCGATCCGGAGGGCCTGTTCGGCTCGTTCTCCGCGCTCCCCATCCAGATCCTCGAGGCGGTGACCGACGCCGACACGGAGTTCCGCGACCTCGCCGCCGCGGCGATACTCGTCCTCCTGGCGATGCTCCTGCTGATGAACTCCATCGCCATCTACCTCCGCAACCGCTATGAACAGAAATGGTGAGGCAGCTACCGTGCCCGAGCGCATGACCGAGCCCGCCGAGCGACGTCCCGGGACCTCGAACGAGGACTTCGCCCGCGAGGCCACTTCGAGCGGCGCTCCCGCCGCGCTTGCCGAGCCGGCGAAGGAGACGATCTTCGACGTCGACGGCGTCTCGGTGTACTACGGCGACAAGCGCGCGGTGCGTGACGTCAACGTCGACCTGGCGCGCAACGAGATCACCGCCCTCATCGGCCCTTCGGGCTGCGGCAAGTCGACCTTCATCCGCTGCCTCAACCGGATGAACGACCTGATCCCGAGCGCGCGCGTCGAGGGGTCGATCGGCTACCACGGCCAGGACATCTACGGCCGCGACATCGACCCCGTCCAGGTCCGCAAGCGCATCGGGATGGTCTTCCAGAAGCCCAACCCGTTCCCCAAGTCGATCTACGACAACATCGCCTTCGGCCCGCGGGTGATGGGGATCAAGGGCGACATGGACGAGATCGTCGAGACCGCCCTGCGCCGCGGCGCGCTGTGGGAGGAGGTCAAGGACCGCCTCAAGACGAACGCCTTCGGCATGTCGGGCGGCCAGCAGCAGCGGCTCTGCATCGCCCGCGCGCTCGCCACCTCGCCCGACGTCCTGCTCATGGACGAGCCGTGCTCGGCGCTCGACCCGATCTCCACCGGGCGGATCGAGGACCTGATGATCGAGCTCAAGGAGCACTACTCGATCGTCATCGTCACGCACAACATGCAGCAGGCCGCGCGCGTCTCGGACATGACGGCGTTCTTCACGGTCGAGCTCGACGGCGACTCGGGCCACCGCACGGGCGCGGTCGTCGAGTACGACAAGACGGAGAAGATCTTCCAGAACCCCGCCGACAAGCGCACCGAGGACTACGTCACCGGGAAGGTGGGGTAGGCCCCGGGTGACCGTGCCCGCCCCGCTCCGGACCCGCTTTCAGGAGGAGCTCCGGGGACTGGAGGCCCAGACGATGGGGGCGCTGGACATGGTCGTGTCCACGCTTGACCGCGCGCTGGAGGCACTCAAGCACCAGGACGTCGAGCTGGCGTCGATCGTGATCGCCGACGACGACCGCATCGACGGCCGCTTCCTCGAGGTCCACCAGGGCGTCCTCTCGCTGCTCGCACTCCAGGCGCCGGTGGCGTCGGACCTTCGCGTGGTGGCGTCGCTGCTGCACGTCATCAAGCACGCCGAGCGGATGGGCGACCAGTGCGTCAACGTCGCCAAGCTGATCCCGCTGTCGGGCAACGAGCCGCCGCGCGACGCGGTGCTGGTGGGCATGGTCGAGGAGATGGGCCGGCTCGCGTGCTTCGAGGTCAAGCAGGCCAAGCAGGCGTTCGCGCTGCGCGACGTCGACCTCGCCTGGGACCTCGTCCGCCAGGACGAGCAGATCAACCGGCTCAACCGTGAGGCCTTCAAGCACGCGGTGGCGATCGGCGACGACGAGGACACGCGCGAGTGGGCGATGCACATGATGCTCGTGGCGCGCGCGCTGGAGCGGATCGGCGACAACGCGGTCGACATCGGCGAGCAGGTCGCGTTCGTGGTGACCGGGCTGTTCCGGGAGTTCTCGGACGCTTCGCACCCGTAGCGCCGATCCCGCAAATCGCGCCAAACGCCCTCGGGGGCTTGTGACCATCCCGTGAACGGCTTCGGCCGCGCCTGTAACTGCAGCCGGAGCCAGGTCTATGCTCCGACGAGATGATGAATCGCAATCTCGGCTCGGAAGGCCAGCCGCCCATCCGGATGGCGGTGCTCGACTCGGACACCGGGTTCCTCCAGGTGCTCGCCAAGCGGCTCGACGGCGCGGGGTGGCAGTACCGCGTGCTCGCTTCGCCCGTCCCGCTCGACGCGATGGTCGCCATGCGGCTCAACGCCGTCGTCCTCGACCTCGCGGTGCTCGGCCCCCAGGGCTGGAACTACCTCGAGAAGCTCTGCGCCCGCCTGCCCGGGCTGGGCGTCGTGGTCTGCACGGGGCAGTCGTCGGTCGCCCAGCGCGTCCGCGGCCTGCGGCTCGGCGCCGACGACTGGGTGACCAAGCCGTGTCACCCCGAGGAGCTGATGGCCCGCGTGGAGGCCGTCGTGCGCCGGCGCAAGCGCGCCGAGGCGCGGGTCGACCTCGGCCCGATGCAGGTCGGCGAGGTCGAGATCCGCGCGGACCAGTTCCAGGCCTACGTCAACGGCGTCTCCGTCGAGCTCACGCGCCGCGAGTTCGAGCTCATCCAGCTGCTCGCCGAGGCCCACGGCCAGGTGATGCAGCGCGAGGAGATCTACCAGCGCGTATGGGGCTACGCGATGGTCCACGGCGACCGCTCGGTCGACGTCTTCGTCCGCAAGCTGCGCCAGAAGCTCGAGCGCATGTCGCCCGGCTGGCGCTACATCCACACCCACTTCGGGATCGGCTACCGGTTCGACGCCGAGCCGGCGGAGGCGGGCGCCGCGGTGCCGGCGGCGGCCGCACCGGCCGCGGTCGACGCGCCGGTGCCGGCGGAGCCCGATCCGCCGGCCGTGCTCCAGACGTCCTAACCTGACGGGCGTGGGGCCCGACACCGGCAAGCACATCCGCAACGTCCTGATCATCGTCGGCCTGGCGCTGGCGGTGTGGCTGCTGCCGGGCGGCGACACGGGCTCGGGCTTCATCGGCAACCTCCTCTCGGTGATCCTCCTCGGAGGCCTCGCCTTCTTCGCCTACCGGATGTACATGGAGCACCGGATCAGCCTGCTCGACCTCGAGGACCGCACCCGTGCGGGCCTCTACGCGTGCTTCGGCCTCATCGCCTTCGCGATCGCCGCGGCGGGCCGGCTGTGGGGGAGCGGCCCGGGCGCGCTGCTGTGGATCGCGCTGATGGGCGTGGCGGCGTACGGGATCTACTCCGTGTACCGCGCCGCCCGCGAGTACTGAGTTCCGGCACAGATCCGCGCGCCTTGTGTGACCGGCGCGCGTAGAGCCGTGCCGCCGTGGGGGCGAGGCTGCCGCGCATGCGATCGCGGCGGCTGGAGTTGGCGGGGGAGAGGGGGCAGGCGGGCGTCGAGCTCGTTGCCCTGCTGCCGCTGGTGGCGGTGCTGTGCGCCCTGGCGTGGCAGCTCGCGCTCGCGGGCCACGCGGCGTGGGCGGTGAGCTCGGCCGCCCGCGCGGCGGCCCGGGCCCAGGCGGTCGGCGGGGACGCGCGTGCGGCGGCGCGCGCGGCGCTGCCGGGCTCGCTCGAGCGGCGGCTGCGGGTGCGGCGCGCCGGGGAGGACGGCGTGCGCGTGGTGGTCGCGATCCCGCCGGTCGCCGCGGGGCTCGCGGTGGGCGAGGTGGCGGCGACGGCGCGCTTCGAGCCGCAGGGCGGGTGAGGCGGTGCGCGTGCGGGCGGGCGTGGGCGGCGACTCCGGGCAGGCGAGCGTGGAGCTGGTCGGCATGCTGCCGCTCCTCGTCGGGCTCAGCTTCGGGATCTTCCAGCTGCTGGCCGCCGGCGCGGCGCACGAGGCCGCGGACGGGGCGGCCGAGGCGGGGGCCGTCGCGCTGCTGCAGGACCGCGACGCCCGCGCCGCGGCGCGGCGCGCGCTGCCGGGCTGGTCTCGAGCGCACGCGCGGATCGAGCTGCACGGCCGGCGCGTGCAGGTGCGGGTCCGCCCGCGCGGCCCCGTGCCGGCGCTCAGCCAGCGGCTCGGGGTGACGGCTTCGGCCCACGCGGGCCCGGAGCCGCCGCGATGAGCGATCTCCTCGCCCGGGCGTATGAGCTCTTCGTCGCGCCGGCCGATCCGGTGCGCGGGCCGGGAGCGGCCCGTCGCGCCGCCATCGCGCCGCCGGCCGGCGCGGTCGTCGCGGCGGTGCTGGGGAGCGAGGTCACGGCTCCGCCGGTGGCGACGCTCCTCGCGGGCGAGCTGCGGCTGCGCCGCCGGGCCGGTTGCGCGCTGGTCGGGGAATGGCGGGCCGGCGGCGCACCTGCGCCGGACGAGGAGGTTCGCGGCGCCGTGGCGGTGGCCGGGCGGGCGGCCCGGGCGCTGGCGGCCAGGCTCGAAGAGCGCGGCCTGCCGAGCGTGGCGGCGTCCGGCCGCCTCGTGCGCGTGTCCCTGCCGGCCGAGCCGGAGGCGGCGGCCGGCGCGTGGGAGCGGGCTTGCGCCGCCGCCGGCTGCGCGGCCGTCCTCGCCGTCGCCGGCGCGCGACCCGCCGCCTTCGGCGACCTGCTCGACGGTCAGGATCTGGTCGCGCTCGTGCTCGACCCGGCCGCGGGCGAGCTGGCCTCGCTCGCGCAGGCGGGCCTCGTCGGCGTCCGCGCCCCGGTCATCGCCTGCCGTCCCGTGCCGGCCGGCGTGGCGCGGCTGGCGGCGGCCTCGTCGGTGGCGACCTCCCGCGCGCTGGGCGCCGAGCTCGCCGGCGCGGTCAGGGCGCTCGCATGAGGGCGCGGCGCCGGCCCAGGGCGCGGTCGCGGGCGTGCCGCTCGTCGGCGGACGGTCAGGCGGCCGTGCTGCTGGTCGGCGCCATGCTGGCGATCCTGGCCGGTGCACTCGTCCTGGGCGCCGTCGCCCGCGGCATCGGCGTGCGCTCGGAGGGCCAGCGCAGCGCCGATCTGGCCGCCCTGGCCGGCGCCCGGGCCATGCACGCCGCCTACCCCCGGCTCTTCGAGCCGGCACTCGTGCGCGGGCGGCCGAACCCGCGCCACCTCGACAAGGCCGACTACCTGGCCCGCGGCCGCCGCGCCGCGGAGGCGACCGCCCGGGCCAACGGAGCCGGTGCGACGACGATCACCTTCCCCGACGCCGCGACCATCGCGCCCGTCCGGGTGCGCGTGCGAGTGGTCGAGCGCATCGACGTCGGCCGGGGATCCGCCCGCCGGACGGCGCGCGTCGGCGCGGTCGCAGAGGCCGAGCTCGCCCCGCCGGACGGCTTCGGCGCGGCGACCCCGACGGGCGACGAGTACGACGGCCCCCTCGCCTACCGGCAGGGCAAGCCGATGCGGCCGGACGTCGCCGCCGCGTTCGACCGGATGGAGCGCGCCGCGGCGGTCGACGGCGTGGACCTCATCATCGCCAGCGGCTTCCGCTCCAACGCCGAGCAGGCGGCGCTCTTCGCCAAGCGGCCCGATCCCAAGTGGGTCGCGCCGCCCGGCCGCTCCCTGCACCGCCTCGCCACCGAGCTCGACCTCGGCCCGAGCGCCGCCTACGGCTGGCTGGCCGCCAACGCCGGCCGCTTCCACTTCGTGCGGCGCTACTCGTGGGAGCCGTGGCATTACGGCTACGTGCTCAATCCGCGCTCGTCGCGCCGCCCGGCCGGTGGTGTGGCGGGGGCCGGCGACGGTGAGGACGGGGAGGGCGGCGGCGCGGTCCCCGACTTCGTGCCGGCGCGCTTCGCCCGGCCGATCGCGCGCGCCGCCCAGCGCTGGAACGTCTCGGCCGCACTGCTCTCGGCGCAGCTCTACGCCGAGTCGAACTTCAACCCGTTCGCGCGCTCGCCCGCCGGGGCGGGCGGGCTGGCGCAGTTCATGCCCGCCACCGGCCGCGCCTACGGCCTCTCGCCCGCGGAGCGTTTCGACCCGGAGAAGGCGATCGACGCCCAGGGCCACCTCATGCGCGACCTGCTCCGCGAGTTCGCGTCCGTCCCGCTCGCGCTGGCGGCCTACAACGCCGGCCCGGCGCCGGTGAAGGCGTGCGGCTGCGTGCCGCCCTATCCCGAGACCCGCGGCTACGTCGCGCGCATCCTCGGGCTGATGGAAGGAGCGGGGGAGGCGCTCGGCGGGGGCGGGGCGGGCCTCAAGGTGCGGCTCGTGCGGTGAGCGCGCGGTCGCGGGCGGCGTGGGCCGGAGCACACGTCGAGTGTGCGATTCGACCCCTATATGGGGCTCAATCGCACACTCGGCGCGACCGGCGCCGAAGGCGCCGGCTCAGAGGGCCTTGTAGCGGATGACGGACCCGCCCTTGAGCGTGACCGCCGATCCGGACACCTCGGAGCGGAAGCTCAGGCCGACCGTGCCGGCCGTCGCGCCGTTGCGGATGATGCCGCTGATCCGGGCCAGCCGGGGGGTGTTGGCCGCGTCGACCGCGGTGGAGAGCGTCTCGACGCCGTAGGCGCTGCCGTACCGGGTGACCGCTCCGGTGGCGGAGTTCGGGATCTCGGAGCGCCAAGCGACCATCGTCGCGGCCGGCCCCGTCAGCGAGACGGCGAGCCCGGTCGTCGTCGCAGCGGTGGAGAAGGGAAGGAAGATCTCGAACTCGTAGTCAGTGTTCGCCGCGACAGGGAAGGCGAGTCCGGAGGCCGTCATGGTGCTCAGGCTCGTCGACACGTCGGCGGCCAGCTTCGGGCGGCCGTCGAAGCCGGGGTCGCCCTTCGCCGCGACGGTGTCCCAGTTGGTCGAGTCGCTCGCGGGCGCCGTCGAGGTCGTGCCCGCCACCTTGCGCCGGTAGCTGCTGCCGTTATGCGTGACGGCGTCGTCGACCTCGTAGGCGGTGGCCGCCGACCAGGTACCGCGCCAGTTCAGCCCGGGCGCACCCTTGGCGCCGGTGGCGCCGGTCGCACCGGTGTCGCCCTTGGGGCCCTGAGCCCCGGTCTCGCCCTGAATGCCCTGAATGCCCTGCTGACCCTGGGCGCCGGCCGCGCCGCTCGCACCCTCCGCGCCCTGCGGTCCTGCGGGACCGGTCTCGCCCTGGAGGCCCTGCGGTCCCGCGGGACCCGTCGCGCCCACCTCACCCCTCGCGCCGGTCGCCCCGGTCGCGCCCGTCGCGCCGGTCTCGCCCGTCGCGCCGGTCTCGCCGGTCACCCCCCGAAGTCCGATTTCCCCCTGCGGTCCCGCGGGACCGGTCGCGCCGGTGTCGCCCTGCGCGCCGGTGTCGCCCTGGGCGCCGGTGAGGCCTTGCGCGCCGCTGTCGCCCTTGGCGCCCTGCGCACCCGTCTCGCCCCGCAATCCCTGCTCGTCCTGAGGGCCGGCCGGGCCGGTCGCGCCCGTCTCTCCCTGGGCCCCGGTCTCGCCCGTGAGTCCCTGCGGGCCGGCGGGGCCGGTTGCGCCGGTGTCGCCCTTGGCGCCCTGCGCACCAGTCTGTCCGGTGAGCCCCTGGACGCCCGTGTCGCCCTTGGCGCCGGTCTCGCCGCGAAGTCCCTGCTCGCCCTGTGGGCCGGCCGGGCCGGTTGCACCGCTGTCGCCCTTGGCGCCGGTCGCGCCGGCGTCGCCCCTTGCGCCGGTCGCGCCCGTGTCGCCCTTTGCGCCGGTCGCGCCGGTGTCGCCCTTGGCGCCGGTTGCGCCGGTCGCGCCGGCGTCGCCCTTTGCGCCGGTTGCGCCGGTTGCGCCGGTTGCGCCGGTTGCGCCGGTTGCGCCGGT
>JAUJME010000023.1:10573-15219 GCA_030447005.1 Solirubrobacteraceae bacterium
GCCCCTGAACTCCCTGCGGCCCGGCGGGGCCCGTCGCGCCCTGCGCGCCGGTCTCGCCCTGAACGCCCTGGTGACCCGTCTCGCCGCGCGGCCCCTGGGGACCGGCGGGGCCGGCCGGGCCGACGTCGCCGCGGAGACCGGGGATGCCCTCAGCACCGGCCGGGCCGGCGGGGCCGGTCGCGCCCGTCGCGCCGATCGCGCCCTGCGGTCCGGCGGGACCCGTCGCGCCGACCGCGCCGCTCGGGCCAGCGGCGCCGACCGCGCCGGGCGCCCCGGCCGGGCCGGCGGCGCCCGTCTCGCCGCGCGCACCCTGGGGCCCGGCCGCGCCGGGATCGCCCTTTGCGCCGGCGGGGCCCTGCGGGCCGGGCTTGCCGGCCGCGGTCCTGGTCCGCTTCTTCTTCGGCGCCGCCGCGCTCGCGGCCGCGTCGCGCTTGCTCCGCTCCCCCGCCTCAGCGGCGTCGGCGCCGACGAACGCGGCCAAGGCGAGCGTCGCCAGCGCGAGCAGGCACGCGGGGCTGAAAACGCGCAGATCGGGGGTCGAGCGTGACGCCATCCACTGTCATGGTCGGCCGCCCCGCGCGGCATGTTTAACCATCCGTCCACCCGAGCGGACGCTCGCTCAAGGCGACAAAATGTCAGAAAGGCAGCCGGCCGCAGGCCGCCACCGCGCGCTGCCGCTCCTCCACGAAAGACAGCTTCAGCGGCCCGGTCTCGCGCGTCGTGAGGGCGGAGACGGGCACGCCGGGGAACCGCGCCTCGGCCGCCATGACGCAGGATCGGTAGTGCGATTCCATCGCTCCCAGAGGAGGCAGACGATGGCCACTACCGCCGTCGCCAGCAGGGCCGTCCTGACCCGGTTGTCCTCCGTAACGCCTGTGGTCATCTGCTCTCCTCCCTCGGCTTCCCCCGGCCGCCGGGCAAGTTAACCGACCCGGGCGGAGAAGAGGCGTCCGGCGGACGGCAGCGTCGCGCCAGCCGCCCTCACTCGCGCGGCTCGGGGCCGGTCAGCCGCCTCCCGCCGGTGTAGACCTGCCACGCGTAGAGCGCGTAGAACGCTCGCTGGTCGGCCCGGATGACCCGGGCGAAGCGTGAGACCGCGCTCACGTAGTCCCGCGAGGGGTTGTAGGCGTAGAGCGCGCGCCGCTCGTCGCGCGGGGCGCCCGAGGCGTGCAGGTAGTTCGCCGCCCCGAGGATCGCGTCGCGCGGATCGCGGATGTTCCCGCCCAGCCCGTAGGCCCGCCACGTCGAAGGGATGAACTGCATCGGGCCCTGCGCGCCCGAGATGGAGCGGTTGCGCAGCTTGCCGAACGCCGACTCGACGAAGTTGACCGCCGCGAGCAGCGGCGGGCCGACGCCGAACCGCCGCCACGCGCGCCGGTAGTGGCGGCGCAGGACGTCGGCCGGCTCGGGCGGGCCGACCCGGATCTTCGGCGGCGGACCGCGGCGGACGGAGGTGATCAGCCCGAGCTCGCGGCGGGCGAGGACGATGTCGCGGACCTCGGGGCGCAGGGCGCGCGGCACGCGCGCGCGGACCCGCCGGAACAGCGCCCGGTCGTCGGTGAGCACCCGGTAGATCCGCTGCTGGTGGAGGGCGAGGAGCGTCACGTCCTGCGGCGGCCCGCCGCGCGACGGGTCGCCCTCGGCTCGCCAGCGGTCGATCGCGGCGTCGAGGGCGGCCGAGGTCGTGGCCAGCGTCGCGGCGAGCGTGCGCGGCCCGCGGGGGATCCGCACGTCCGGTGCGGGGAGCGACGGTGGCTCGCCCTCGCCGGCCGGCGCCGGCGTGGGCGTCGCCGACTGCCCGGGCGCGCGTGCCTGGCCGTCGCCGCCGCACGACGCGGCCGCCACCCCGCCGGCCGTCACCAGCGCGAGAAGCGCCGCGACGGCCGGCGCGCGCATCGCTAGGCGGTCACCGTGTCGCGGTCGCCCGCGACGGCGACACGCTCGAGCGTCGCGGGCCCCCGCTCGCCGACCGTGCGCTGGTTCTGGTTGTCGTAGACCAAGTGGCCCTGCCGGTTGGTCAGGACGCCGCGGTCGTCCCCCTCGGCGGGTGGGATGCTCGAGACATCGGTCATGGGATCTCCTCGATCTCAGGTTCTGCGCCCACGGTACCCGGTCCGACGGCCGCGGGCGGGGTGGCAGGCGCGCCCGGTCGCCCGGCCTACACTCCGCCCGAGTGGGAGCCGAACCCGATAGCACGGACAGAGGCGGTCCCGACCGGCTCGAGGCCTCGTTCATCGACGCCAAGCTCGAGCTGGCCGCCATCGTCGAGTCCTCCCACGACGCCATCATCGGCAAGACCACCGAGGGGATCATCCGCGCGTGGAACCCAGCCGCGGAGCGGCTCTACGGCTACGCGCCGGAGGAGGCGATCGGCTGGCCGATCACGCTCATCATCCCCCGCGAGCGCGCGGGCGAGGACCGCGAGATCCTGGCGCGGATCCTCCGTGGCGAGCGGGTCGAGCCGTTCATCACCGAGCGCGTGCGCAAGGACGGGGCCCGGCTGCGGATCTCGCTGACCGTCTCGCCGGTCCGCCGCGCGACGGGCGAGATCGTCGGTGCCTCGGCCATCGCGCGCGACGTCACGGAGCACGCGCGGCTGCACGAGGCCGCCATGCGGCTGGCGGCGATCGTCGACTCGGCCGACGACGCGATCATCGCCAAGACGACCGACGGCACCATCACGAGCTGGAACCGGGCCGCGGAGCGCCTCTACGGCTACACCGCCGCAGAGGCGGTCGGCAAGTCGATCTCGCTGATCTTCCCGCCCGAGCTGGCCGGCCAGGAGGCCGAGCTCCTCGACCGGGTGGTCCGCGACGAGCCGCTCGACCACTACGAGACCGAGCGCCTGCGCAAGGACGGCACCCGCGTCAGCGTCTCGCTGAGCATCTCGCCCGTGCGCGGCATCGACGGCGCGATCGCCGGCGCCTCGGTGATCGCCCGCGACGTCACGGAGCGCCGTGAGGCCGAGGCGCTGCGGCGCGATGCGCACGCCGCCCAGCGGTTCCGCGCGTCCTTCGCCGACGCGCCGGTCGGCATGGCGGTCTGCGACCTGGCGCCCGCGTCCTTCGGCCGGGTCCTCGAGGTCAACCCGGCGCTGCTGCGGATCGTCGCGCTCGCCGAGCAGGAGGTGGTGGGGCTCGATCTCCTCGAGCTGCTGCACCCCGACGCCCGGTCGTCGTTCGCGGAGCGCGCCGGCGAGGTGGCCGCCGGAACGCTGCGCGCGTTCGAGCACGAGGTGCGGCTGACCGCGGCCGGCGCCCAGCCGCTGTGGGCGTCGGTGACCCTCTCGCTCCTGCACGACCAGGCGGGGGCGCCGCTGCACCTCCTCGCGCTCGTGCAGGACATCAGCGAGCGCAAGCGCTTCGAGGGCCGGCTCCAGCACCTGGCCGACCACGACGCGATGACCGGCCTCTACAACCGCCGGCGCTTCGAGCTCGAGCTCGAGCGCCATCTCGCCGCCGGGCAGCGCTACGACGCCCGCCCCGCGGTGATCGTCTTCGACGTCGACGACTTCAAGCTGGCCAACGACCGCCTCGGCCACAAGGCCGCCGACGAGCTCCTGGTCGGCATCGCCCGGCTCCTCGGCGAGCGGGTCCGGGCCACCGACGTGCTCGCCCGCCTGGGCGGCGACCAGTTCGGCGTGCTGCTGCCCGACGCGAGCCCCGACGAGGCGACCGTCGCGGCGGAGGGCATGCTCGAGGCCATCCGCTCGGACGGCCCGGCCTCGGGCGTCCCCGGGCGGCGGATCACCGCCACGGCGGGCATCGCGGTCGCCGACCCCGAGACGCCGGTGGTGGGCGCCGAGCTCCTCGTGGCCGCCGACCTCGCCCTCTACGAGGCCAAGGAGGCCGGCCGCAACCGTCATGCGGTCTACAGCGAGGAGTTCCGGGCGCAGATCCGCATGCGCCGGACGTGGGTGGACCGGATCCGCCAGGCGCTCGACGGCGACGGCTTCGTCCTGCAGGCGCAGCCCGTGGTCGCGTTCGGCGGGGCGGAGGCTCCCTCCCGCTACGAGCTGCTGATCCGCATGCGCGGCGAGGGCGACGACCTGATCGCGCCCGCCTCCTTCCTCGAGGTCGCCGAGCGCTTCGGGCTGATCGCGGAGATCGACCGCTGGGTCGTCGGCCGGGCGATGGGGCTCCTGGCCGAGCACCACGCCGCCGGCTCGGACCTGTGCCTCGAGGTCAACCTCTCAGGCCGCTCGGTGACGGACCCCGAGCTGGCCGCGATGGTCGAGCGCGCCGTCGCCGGCGGCGGGTTCGACCCGGCCCGGCTCGTCTTCGAGATCACGGAGACCGCGGCGATCGAGAACGTCGTCGAGGCGCGGGCGTTCGCGGAGCGCATGCGCGCGCTGGGGTGCCGGTTCGCCCTCGACGACTTCGGCGCGGGGTTCGGCTCCTTCTACTACCTCAAGCACCTGCCGTTCGACTTCCTCAAGATCGACGGCGAGTTCGTCAAGGGGCTGACGACCGGGACGACCGACCAGCTCGTCGTCCGCTCGATCGTCGAGATCGCCCGCGGCCTGGGCAAGGAGACGATCGCCGAGTTCGTCGGCGACGACGAGACGGTCGAGCTGCTGCGGTCGATGGGCGTCGACCACGGGCAGGGCTTCCACCTCGGCCGCCCCGGCCCGCTGCCCGAGCTGC
>JAUJME010000165.1 GCA_030447005.1 Solirubrobacteraceae bacterium
AGACACCAGTGCTTGAGCCAAACCGCAGTCCGCACGCCGGAGGCGGCGTACGCTTGGCGGATGGCGTCCCCCGAGCCGTTCGGCCACGCGCCGCTGACCGCGCCGGTCGAGGCGCTCGACGTCTTCGTGTCGCTGCTCTCCGAGGCGGAGGTGGCCGAGCCGGACGATGACTTCTACTCGCGGCTGTGCGAGGCGACCTGCCGGCTGGTGGCGCTGCGCCGGGCGGTCATCTTCCTCTACGACGACGAGCGCCGGCAGGTCCGCGCGGTCGGCGCGCACGGGATGGCCCTCGACGTCTTCGAGCGCGCCTACCTCTCGCCCGCCTCGGCCGACATCGTCCGGCGCTCGCTCGAGGAGGACCGGCTCGTCGAGGTCAACGAGGTGGTCGAGCGGGAGATCCCCGAGCGCTTCCGCCCGCTGCTGCGCGACGGTTGGCTGGTGTGCACCCCCATGGCGGCCGGGGGGCGGTGGTACGGCGTGATCCTCGCCGATCGAGCGCCGGCCGGCGGGCCGCTCACCGAGCCGCAGCGCCACACGCTGTGGATGCTCGGCAAGATGTGCGCGCTGGCGGCGAGCGCCCGGATCGCGACGCGCCAGCGGGAGCGGGCGAAGCGGCTGTCCGAGCGCCTCGACCTCGCCCGCGACGTCCACGAGCAGGTCGTCCAGCGGCTGTTCGGCGTCTCGCTGGCGCTGTCGGCCGAGCGGCTGGACGCCGAAGCCCGGGAGCGCTGCCTGTCGGAGATCCATCTGGCGGTGGAGGACCTGCGGGCGGCGATGCAGCGCCCGCCGGATCGCCCGCGGACCGTGCCGTCGCTGCGCGACGAGCTCGAGCGGCTGCGCGCGCAGCACGCGGACGCCGGATTGAAGGTGACGGGCGCGGAGGTGGCGATGCCTCCTGCGATCGAACGCCTCGCCGCGTCCGTGCTCGCCGAGGCGGTCCGCAACGCGCGCAAGCACGCGGACCCGACCGCGATCGAGGTGGCGCTCGGCCGCATCGACGGCGTGCTGGTGCTCGAGGTCGTCAACGACGGGGTCGGTCCGGTGACCACCCGGATGGCCGGGATGGGGCTCCGCCTGGCGGCGTTCGAGGCGCTCGAGCACGGAGGCCTCGTCGAGTTCGGGCCGGCCGGCGCCGGCCGCTGGCGCGTCCGGCTCGCCGTTCCCATGGAGTCCGCGGCGTGAGCGCCGGGCGGCGGCTGCGCGTCCTGGTCGTCGACGACCACGACGTCGTGCACTGGGGATTCCGGCTGATGCTCGGCGAGCAGCCGTGGGTCGAGCGCTTCCTGGCGGCGCGGACGGGCGAGGAGGCGCTCGGGCTGGCGCGCCGCTACGAGCCGCACGTCGCTCTGGTCGACCTCCTCCTGGGCGACGAGTCGGGCGCGGAGGTGTGCGGGAGGCTGCGCGAGGCGTCGCCGGTCACCCGCGTGCTGCTCATCTCCGGCGCGGGCCGCATCTCGGCGCACGCGGCGCGGGCGGCCGGCGCGTCGGGCTTCGTCTCCAAGGGCTGGGCGGCCCCGGACGTCGCGCGTGCGGTGCGGATGGTCGGCCTCGGGATGACGGTCTTCGAGCCCGGTGAGGAAGCGGCGCCGGGGCTGCTCACCGAGCGCGAGCGCGAGGTCCTCGACCTCGTGGCCACCGGGGCGACGAACCGCGAGATCGCCGACGCGCTCTTCCTCTCGCCGCACACGGTGAAGGAGCACACGAGCGGGCTGTATCGAAAGCTCGAGGTCCGCAACCGCGCGGAGGCCGTGCAGCGCGCCCAGCGGCTGGGCCTCATCTCCTAGCGCCGCCCCCCGCCTCGCGGTCGGGCACCCCCCGACCGGGGGGTCGGCGGGCGCGGGACGTCGAAGTCCAGCCGGGAGCCGTCACGGTGCGCGGCGATGCCCACCGCCCTGCTCTTCCCAGGCCAGGCCAGCCAGACGCCGGACATGCGCGACCTCGTCGCCGCGCTCCGCCCCGACCTCCTCGCGCTCGTCGCCGAGGCGGTCGGCGAGGATCCGTTCCCGCGCGTCGGCGACGGGACGCGCTTCGCGCAGCCCGCGATCTTCTGCGCGAGCCTGGCCGGCCTCGCGACGCTCGACGAGGCGCCCGACGCCGTCGCGGGCCACTCGCTCGGGGAGCTCTCCGCGCTCGTGGCCGCCGAGGCGCTCGACGAGGCGGACGCGCTCGCCCTCGTCACCCTCCGCGGCCAGCTCATGCAGCAGGCCGGGGAGGAGAGCGGGACCGGCGGGATGCTCGCCGTACTCGGGGACGGGGAGGCCGCCGCGCTGGCCGCCCGGCACGGCGTCGCGGTCGCCAACGACAACGCGCCCGGCCAGCTCGTGCTCTCCGGCGAGCGGGCGGCGCTGCGCGCCGTCGCGTCCGACGCCCGCGCGGCGGGCCTCAAGACGATCGCGCTCAGCGTGTCGGGTGCGTTCCACTCGCCGGCGATGGTCGCCGCGGTCGCGCCGTTCGCCGACGCGGTGGCCGCCATCCCGGTGCGGACGCCCGCGGTGCCGGTCTTCTCCTGCGTCTCCGCCCGCCCGGCCGCGGCGCCGGAGGAGATCCGCCGCCGCCTCGTCGACGGCCTGACCGCGCCGGTGCTGTGGCGCCAGACGCTGCTCGCGCTGCGTGCGGCCGGGATCGACCGCTTCGTGGAGACAGGCCCCGGCCGTGTGCTCTCGCGGCTCGTCGCCCGTACCCTCGACGGCGTCGAGGCGCTGGCGGCCGGGACGGAGGCGGGCGCGCGTGCTTGAGGCGCTGCCGGCTCCGGTGACCGGCCACGCGCCGACGACTGGGGCGACGGTCGCCGGCGTCGGCGTCGCCCTCCCCGACACGGTGGTGGAGAACGCGGCCATCGCCTCGCGGCTCGGCGTGACGCCGGGCTGGATCGAGTCGCGGACGGGGATCTCGGCGCGGCGCGCGATCGCGCCCGGCGACACGCTGGTCGACCTGGCCGCGCGCGCGGGCCGGGCGGCGCTCGAGGCGGCGGAGCTTGACCCGGCGGCCGTCGACCTCGTCCTCCTCGCCACCTCCACCGCCGACGACGTGCTGCCCAACGCCGCACCGCTCGTCGCCGGCGCGCTGGGCGCGCGGCGCGCCGGGGCGATCGACGTGGGCGCCGCCTGCACCGGCTTCGTGGCCGGGCTGGCGCTCGGCGCGGCGCAGATCGAGGCGGGCCGCGCGCGCACCGTGCTGCTCATCGGCGCCGACGTCCTCAGCCGCCACACCGACCCCGACGACCGGCGCACCGCCGCGCTGTTCGGCGACGGGGCCGGCGCCGTGCTGCTCGCGCCGGCCGGCGACGGCGAGCGCGGGGCGATCGGCCCGGTGGTCCTCGGGGCCGACGACGCCGGCGCCGGCCTGCTGCGCATCACGCGGGAGCGCGGCGTGGTGGAGATGGACGGCCAGGCGGTCTTCCGCCACGCCGTCGCGCGCCTGGCGGAGGTCACCCTCGCCGCCTGCGAGGCGGCCGGGGCGCCGCTCGAGGCGATCGACCTCTTCGTCTACCACCAGGCCAACGCGCGGATCCTCCGCGCCGTCGGCGACCGCCTCGGCCTCGACCCGGCCCGGGTGGTCGACGCGATCGGCCCCCACGGCAACACCTCGGCCGCCTCGATTCCGCTCGCGCTGGACGCCGCGCGCCGCGACGGCCGGCTGCGCGACGGCACGCGCGTGCTGCTCGCCGCGTTCGGCGCGGGGTTCAGCTGGGGCGGCGCCGTCCTGGAATGGGGGCGGGCGTGACGGTCGCGGGCTGCGCGCTGGTGACCGGCGGCTCGCGCGGGATCGGCGCGGCGGTCGCGCGGGAGCTCGACGCGGCCGGCTGGCCCGTGGCGGTCAACTACCGCGCCGGCGCCGAGGCCGCGGAGGCCGTCGCGGGGGAGCTCGAGCACGCCGTCGCCCTCGGCGGCGACGTCACCGAGTCCGAGGCCGCGGGCGAGCTCCTCGCCCGCGCCGAGGCGGAGCTCGGCGCTCCCGTCCTCGTCCTCGTCAACAACGCCGGGATCACCGCCGACGGGCTCTCGCCGCAGCTCTCCGACGGCGACTGGGACCGGGTGATCGACACCAACCTGACCGCCGCCTTCCGCCTCACCCGCCGCGCGCTGGGCCCGATGATGCGCGCGCGCTTCGGGCGCATCGTCAACGTCGCGTCCGTCGTCGGCCCGCGGCGCGCGAACCCGGGCCAGGCGAACTACGCCGCCG
This sequence comes from Solirubrobacteraceae bacterium, assembly GCA_030447005.1. The sequence goes on from JAUJME010000165.1 coordinate 4,183, forward strand.
CCAAGGCCGGCCTCGTCGGGCTCACGAAGACCGTCGCGGCGGAGGTCGCCCGGCGGGGCGTGACCGTCAACGCGGTCGCGCCGGGGCTCATCGCCACCGACATGACCGACGGCGTCGGCGACGGCCTGCTCGCCGCCGTCCCGGCCCGCCGCGCCGGGCGGCCCGAGGAGGTCGCCGCGGCCGTCGGCTTCCTCGCCTCCCCGGAGGCCTCCTACGTCACCGGCACCGTGCTCACCGTCGACGGCGGCCTGACCGCCTGAACCCGACCGAAAGGAACCGATGTCCACCACCGCCACGCCCCGGCAGGTCTCCGACCGCGTCATCGCCGCGATCGCCACCTTCGGCCCCGAGCCCGAGGACGTCACGCCCGACGCGACGT
>JAUJME010000166.1 GCA_030447005.1 Solirubrobacteraceae bacterium
GCTGTACGTCGCGTTCCACGAGTACGTCGCGCTGTGGGGGGACCTGCGCGCCGCCCGTGGCTGGCGGACGCGTGCCCAGGTGCTGCTGCGCGGGCCGGGCTGGGGCCCGCCGCCAGCGGCCTGAGCCAGATTCGCTACAGCTTCCGCGCGACGAGGACGCGCGTCTCGCGCGTCGCGCCCCGCTGCGCGGTGAGCCGGATCCGGTAATCGCCGCGGCGGCGCATCTCCCGGCCGATCCGGGAGCGGAAGAGCGTCCCGGCGCGGCGCGAGCTGTCGGTCAGGCGCTCGACCACGCGCCGCCCGCGCAGGACCTCGAGGCGCACGCGCGCGGGCTGGTCGAGCTCGTAGGAGATGCCCAGTGGGCGCTGCGAGCGGCCGCCGAACGCGGGCCGCTCGAGCTTGAAGTTGGCGATGAGCCCGCAGGAGCCGCGCGCCTCGAACGACGGCCGGGCCGACCAGCGGCCGCGAACCCGGCGCAGGGTGCGCCGCCGGACGTCGATCCGGCCGTCGGCGCCGCGGGTGCGGAAGCGGACGAAGTGGATGCCGTCGCGGACGGTGTGCCCGCGCCGGTTGGCGCGGCCGTTCCAGACGAACGAGCCGGTGCGCGGGGCGAAGCGCGCCACCAGGCGCTCACCGGTCGTCCGGCGTCCCGCCGAGGACTGGAAGACGTCGACCTGCACCCGGCCCGCCCCGGGCCGGCGCCGGACGGACATCGCGACGCGGCGCCCGCGCGGGCGCGCCGCCACCTCGGCGGGCGCGGCGGCAGCCGTGCACCGCGCGGCGGGCCGGGGCTCGGCGCCGGCGCTCGGGCCGGGACGCTGTGTCCGCGGCGGCGTGATCGGAGCCGGCCCGGGGACGATGGCGGGGGTGGGCGTGGGGCTCGGCGATGCCGTGGGCGTGGGCGCCGGCCGGGCGATGACGGTCGTCGCCGACGTCGCCACGTCGTTGGCGGAGTTGCGATCGGCGACGTTGCCCCGGACCCGGGCGCTGTTGGCGATCCGGCCCGGGCTGTTCGGGACGACCGTGATCGCCACCGTCGCCTGGCCGCCGGCGGCGACCGGGCCGAGGTTGCACTCGACCTGACCGCCCGCCTCGTCGCAGCTGCCCTGCGAGGGAGCGACGTCGCGCACCGTGACGCCCGCGGGCAGGTCGTCGACCACCGTCGTGTCCTGCGACTCGCCCGCCCCGGAGTTGGATGCCGTGACGGTGTAGGTGAGCGGCTCGCCGGCCACGACCGGATCCGGGCTGTCGACCTTGGCGAGCGCCAGGTCGGTGACCGGCCGCGGATCCTCGAGCAGCAGCTCGGCGTTGCGGTCGATCGAACGCCCGTCGCCCGTGAAGTCGTTGTCGGGGTCGTTGAAGGTGAAGGTCCGCCCGATCGACGCGAGCTCCGGCTCGGTGAACGCCGCCGCGCAGTCGGGCGCCGGCTGCGCGCCGTCGGGGCAGTCGGCCGGCGCGGTCGCTGGCGCGGAGTGGTCGACCACCGTGTTGAAGATCGAGAGCGTCCCGTCCCGGTTGTCCATCAGCTCGACGAGCCGGCTCTGATTGGGGTAGTCGATGACCGCCGAGGTGTTGACCTCCCACCACGTCGTGCCGTCGGTCCGCACGAACGGCGTCAGCCGGTGCTCGTGCGTGTGGCCCGGGACGAACGCCGTCACGTTCGGGAACTTGTCGATGAGCTCGACGAAGCTCTCGTGGCCCTGAGGGCAGGTCGTGTTCTGCGCGTCGGTGCCGTTGTGGATGCAGCCGTATCCCGGCGTGTCGAGATCGTCGTCGGAGGGCCGTGGATCGACGTCGCAGCCCGGGTTGACGTCGTGGCCGTGGTTGTCGTTCGAGCCCGAGCACGGAGCCGCCTGCTCGTCGCGGATCTGCGTGTTCATCGAGCGGACGGGGTGGTGGCCGAAGATCACCACGAGCTGGTTGCGTGCCTTGGCCTTCTGCAGCTCGCGCTTGAGCCACTGGAACTGCGGGTCGTCGAGGTTGCCGTTCGAGGAGCCGGGCGTCGAGGGCTGGCCCGGGACGAAGCTCTCCGCGGTCTGCCCGCCCTCGGAGTTCGTGTCGATCGAGATGAAGCGGAAGCCGGGCGTCTGCTCGGGGTCCCACGCGTAATAGGAGGCCGACCCGCGCGACTCGGCGTTCTCCTCGGGGGCGACGTGGGAGAAGCCGTGGTCGTCGTCCCCGGCGCCCTCGTCCGACGCGCCGTAGATGTCCTTGATCTGGGGCTTGGAGACGAACTGGCGGCCGGGGTCCGGCGCCACGAGCATCCCGACGTCGGCGGGGGAGAGCAGGTAGTTGGGATCCGGCCCGTCGGGCGGCGGCGGCTGCTTGGTCGGATCGTTCGTCGTGCCGAGGGCCTTGAAGCAGCCCGTCGCGATGTCCTCGAAGGCCCTGTTGGCGTCCTCGTTGCCCTGGACGAGCACGTCGTGGTTGCCGTTGGTGATGTAGAAGGGCACCCTCAGCCCCTCCGGATCGATCGCCAGCTGCTGGGCACGATCCATCAGGCCGTCGTACTCCGGCCAGTCGAGCCAGGTGGGCCCCTGCGGGTCGTCGGGGTCGTAGTAGAGCGGGTTGACGGGCTCGCCGACGGGATAGTCGTCGTAGTCCTGCACGCCCGTGTAGCGCGCGCCCTCCGCGGCCGCCCCCGCGGCGCCGCCCTCCTGCGCGACGTAGGCGGCGCAGCCGGCGCCCAGCGTGGCGGGGCTGGAGTAGTCGGTCGCCTTGCTCAACCCGCTGTTGAAGCTGGTCGGTCCGGTCCCCTCGAGCAGATCGCGCACCCAGACCGTCTCGTTGAGGTGCTGGTTGTCGGCCTGGTCGCCGGTGAGCAGCGCGAAGTCCATCGTGTTGCGCGACCCGTCGCCCTGCGGGATCGGGCTCGCCGCCGCGAACCGGTTGATCTGGCGGATCGTCGCCTCGATCTGGAAGGGGGTGAATCCCTCCTGCGGCCGCCACGCCGACGCGGGCCCGGGGTCGACGAACTCCACGCGCGCCGGCGACTCCTCGTCGGCGAGCTGGAAGTCGGTCAGCTGGCTCATGTACGCGAGGGACACGCGGCGCGCATCGCGCCCCTCCTGGGCGGCGGGGATGCGGCTGTCCTCGCGCGCGTCGCGCAGGGCGTAGGGCTCACCCGGCCCGAGCTTGAGGTTCGTGTAGCCGGCGCGCGGGCTCTCGGCGGCGACGATCGTCTGGTCGACGGTGGTGTGGCCGTCCGTGTCGATCGCGAGGTGCGTCGCCCCGGCGGTCCCGGCCAGGGTTGCTGCGGCGATCGCCGCGAGGGCGGCGGCGCGCCGGCGGTTCATGCGGAGCGGCGGGTGCGGGTCGCGGCGGGCAGACGGCGAACGTACCGCGGCCCGTTCACAATTGCGCCGCTCCGGCGGCGCGGCGGTCCGGGCGCGTACCCTTCGGGGCGCAGTGCGCGGCCGCTCACGACTCCTCGCCGCGCCTGCCGTCCTCTGCGCCGCGGCGCTCTTGGCTGGAGGCTGTCACCAGGAGCCCCAGCCGCGCCGCGGGCCGGCCGCCCCCGCGACGCCGCCCGGGCCCCCGCCGCGGGTGACGGAGGGCGAGCGGCGGCGCCGCCGGGTCGCCGGGGGGCGGCTCGCGTGCCACGGCGTCGCCGTGTCGCGCGGGCTCGTCGATCCGGACGAGGCGCCGACGCGGGCCGAGCGCGCGCGGGCGTTCGCGGCCGCCGATGAGATGATCGCCGTGGCCCGCGCGAAGCCGAAGGCGCTCGTCGACGTCGGCCAGGACGCCCGCCTCTACCTCGGCGACGTCGTCGAGAACATCGAGGGCTCCAACTGCGATCCGGCGATGGTCGACTACCTCGAGCGCGGCTTCGCGCGGATCCCGGCGGAGTGAGGGTGGGACGCTGCCCCTGATCGACCGAGGGCGCCCGCGGGCGCCCTCGGGTCAGTCCGGTGGCGCGGGGCGGCTCACCCGCAGCCCGTGTTGTTCCCGCAGCTCGAGCACGTGTAGCAGGAGCCCGTGCGCTGCATCATGCCGCCGCACTGGTTGCAGGCCGGCCCGAGGTCGAGGCCGCGGAGGACGGCCGGGCGGGAGGGCGGGGTGTCCGTGAGGGCGGCGGTCGGCGGCTGGGCCTGGGCGGCCGCGCCGGCCGGGGTGGTGGTGACGGTCGCGCCGCCGTTGCCCCCGTTGCCGCCGTTGGACGGGCCCGCCGAGTCGCCCGCCGCCGACAGGGCGGCGTCCTCGCCGGCCTTGCGGGCGCGGACCGCCGGGGTGAGGATCCCGAGGTCCTCCTGGACGTCGGCGTCGAGGAAGCGCGACGCGAGCCAGCGCATGATGTAGTCGGGCATCGACTTCGCGAACGGGATCTCGGAGTTCTGCGTGATCCCCTCCGGCTCGAAGCGCATGTAGGCGAACTTGCGCACGAGCGTCTCGAGCGGCACGCCGTACTGGAGCGCGATCGAGATCGACGTCGCGAACGAGTTCATCATCCCGCGCAGCGTCGAGCCCTCCTTGCCGATGTCGGTGAGGAAGATCTCCCCGACCGAGCCGTCCTCGTACATGCCGGCGGTGATGTAGCCCTCGTGGCCGCCGAGCGAGAAC
>JAUJME010000167.1 GCA_030447005.1 Solirubrobacteraceae bacterium
TCCGCACGTCGGCCTTGTCGACGCCCATCCCGAACGCGTTGGTGGCCACCACCACGCGCACCTCGCCGGCCATGAACCGGCGCTGCGCCTCGGCGCGCACCTCGCGCAGCAGCCCGGCGTGGTAGGCGACGACCGGCTCGCCGAGCTCGCGCTCCAGCCGCCCGGAGAGCTTGTCGCACTCCGCGCGCGTGCCCGCGTAGACGATCCCCGGCAGCGCGCCCGGCTCGCCCAGCGCGGCGGCGATCCCGCGGTGGCCGGCCTCCTTGGTCGCGCACGGGACCACCGCGAAGGAGAGGTTGGGCCGGTCGAAGCCGGTGGAGACCCGGACGGGGTCGCGCAGGCCGAGGCGGGCGACGATGTCGGAGGCGACCTGGGGCGTGGCCGTCGCGGTCGAGGCGACGATCGCCTCGGCGCCGAGGTAGCGCGCGGCGTCGGCGAGCCGGAAGTAGTCCGGCCGGAAGTCGTGGCCCCACTGCGAGACGCAGTGGGCCTCGTCGACCACGAAGAGGCCGATCCGCGCCGTGCGCAGCTTCTCGACGAAGCCGGGCGAGGCGAACCGCTCCGGCGCGACGTAGAGGAGGCGGACGTGGCCGCTGACGGCGCCCTCGAGCGCCCGCCGGTTGGCGGCGGCCTCCTGCTGGGCATTGACGAGCGCCACGCGGCCGGGCGCCACGCGCTCGACCGCCTCGACCTGGTCCTGCATCAACGAGACGAGCGGCGAGACCACCAGCGTGAGATCCGCCCGCATGAGGCCGGGCAGCTGGTAGCAGAGCGACTTGCCCGAGCCGGTCGGCATGACGACGAGCACGTCGCGCCCCTCGAGCGCGGCGCCGACCGCCTCGCGCTGGCCCGGCCGGAAGCCGGGATGGCCGAACAGCTCCCGCAGCGCCGCCTCGGGCTCGCGCGCGCGGGCGACCGGCTCCGGAGGCGGCGGGCCGAGTCCGGGCAGGGCGAGCGGCGTGGCGTCGGTGACGGCGGGCGGCGGCATGGCGGACGGGTGACCATACCGCCGCCTGCGGCGCGATCTCGCGAGTCGCGGAGGTTCGGCACGAAGTTGTCGCACACCGGTGCGTCCACCTATGCAACGCTTAGGCACATGAGCGACGACCTTCCTCTTGGAGAGGCCGCCCGCGCCATCGGCGTGAGCGCCGACACCCTCCGCCGCTGGGACCGCGCCGGGCGCCTTCAGACCACCCGCGACGGCTCGAACCGGCGGCGCGTCCCGCGCACGGAGATCGAGCGGCTGACCGCGCGGCCGCGCCGCGGCGGCACGGGGGACGCCCTGTCCGCGCGCAACCGCTTCGCCGGCGTGGTGCGGTCGGTCGAGGTCGACGGCGTGATGGCGCTCGTCGAGCTCGAGGCCGGTCCGTTCCGGGTCGTCGCGGCCGTCACCCGAGACGCGGTCGAGGAGCTCGGCCTCGCCGCCGGCGTCGAGGCCACCGCAACCGTGAAGGCCACCTCGGTGATGGTCGAGCGGAGCGGCCGATGAGGCGCTTCGCATCCCTGGCGCCGCTCACCGCCGCGCTCCTCGGCGCCGCGGTGCTCGGCGCCGGGTGCGGCGACGACACCGCCGCCGCCGCCGGGGACGCCCCGCGCCCGGAGCTCACCGTCTCCGCCGCGACGTCGCTCAAGCAGGCCCTGACGAGCTACGCCGAGGACTTCCCGGACGCCCGCGTCCGCCTCTCGTTCGCCGGCTCCGATGAGCTCGCCGCCCAGATCCGCCAGGGCGCGGCGCCCGACGTCTTCGCCGCCGCCAACACCAAGCTGCCCGACCAGCTCCACGCCGACGGGCTGGTGGAGAAGCCGGTCGTCTTCACGGGCAACGAGCTGGTCATCGCGGTCCCGGCGAAGGGCGCCCGCAACCAGGTCGCCTCGCTCGAGGACCTTGCGAAGCCGGGCGTCACGCTGGCCGTCGGCGCGGAGTCCGCGCCGGTGGGCGCCTACACGCGGACCGTCCTCGACCGCCTGCCCGCCACCCAGGGGCGCGCGATCCTGGGCAACGTCCGCTCCAACGAGCCCGATGTCGGCGGCGTGGTCGGCAAGCTCTCGCAGGGTGCGGTCGACGCCGGCTTCGTCTACGTCACCGACGTCGAGGGCGCGGGCGGGGCGCTGCGGTCGATCGAGCTGCCCGAGCGGCTGCAGCCGTCCGTCGCCTACGGGGTCGCGATCGTCAAGGGCGCGCGCGAGCCCGAGGCGGCGCGGCGCTTCGTCGACGGCCTCCTGAGCGGCGCCGGCCAGGACGCCCTGCGGGCCGCGGGCTTCCGGCCGCCGTCGTGACCGCCTCCGCGCGCTGGTTCCCCGTCGCGCTGACGGCGGCGCTGGCGCTCGTGCTCACCTTTCTCGCGCTGCCGGTGGTGGCGGTCTTCGCGAACGTCGGGCCGGACCGGCTGGCCGCGAGCCTGGCCGAGCCGGGCGTGCTCGACGCGCTGCGCCTCTCCCTTCTCTGCTCGCTCGCCGCGGTCGCGCTGATCGTCCTCGCGGGCACCCCCGCCGCCTACCTGCTCGCCACTCGCCGGTTCCGCGGGCGCGAGGCGCTGATCACCGTCGTCGAGCTGCCGCTGGTGCTCCCCCCCGCCGTCGCGGGGATCGGCCTGCTGGCCGCGCTGGGCCCGAACGGGATCCTCGGGGACGCCGTCGCGGCGACGGGCGCGCGGCTCGTGCTCGAGACGAGCGGGGTGATCGTCGCGCTGACGTTCGTCGCGGCGCCCTTCTTCCTCCGCCAGGCGCAGGCGGCCTTCGAGGCGGTCGATCCGAACTGGCTCGACGCGTCGCGGACGCTCGGCGCCTCCGAGGCCCGGACGTTCGCGCGCATCGCGATCCCGGCTGCGCGGTCCGGGCTCGCCGCCGGGCTCGCGCTCGCCTGGGGGCGGGCGCTGGGGGAGTTCGGCGCGACGCTGATGTTCGCCGGCTCCTTCCGCGGGGTCACCCAGACCGCCCCGCTGGCGATCTACGAGCGGTTCGGCACCGAGTTCCCGGTCGCGCTGGCCGTCGCCGCCGTGCTCGTCGCCGTCTCGGCCGCCATCCTCGCGTCGGTCAAGCTGCTCGGCCGTGCTGCGCATTGAGGCCACCGCGCGGCTCGGGGCGCTCGAGCTCGACGTCGTCGTCGACGCGGCGCCCGGGCGGTGCCTGGCCCTGGCCGGGCCGTCGGGCGCCGGGAAGACGTCGATCCTGCGGACCGCGGCGGGGCTGCTCACGCCCGCGCGCGGGCGGGTCACCTGCGGGGAGGAGGTGTGGCTCGACACGGAGCGCGGCGTGGCGCTCTCCCCCGAGGCGCGCCGCTGCGGCTACGTCTTTCAGGACTACGCGCTGTTCGGCCACCTGACGGCGCGCGAGAACGTCGCCTACCCGCTGGCCCGCACGCTGCCGCGCGCCCAGCGCCGCGCCCGCGCGGAGGAGCTGCTCGAGCGCTTCGGCATCGCCCACCTTGCCGGCGCCCGGTCGCGCACCATGTCGGGCGGCGAGCGCCAGCGCGTCGCCCTCGCCCGCGCGCTCGCGCGCCGGCCCCGCGCCCTCCTCCTCGACGAGCCGCTCTCGGCGCTCGACGCCCGCACCCGCGCCAGCGCCGCGCGCGAGCTCGGGAGGATCCTGCGCGAGACCGGCGTCCCCTCGCTGCTCGTCACCCACGACTTCACGGAGGCCGCGCTGCTCGGCGACGAGGTGGGCGTCGTCGACGGCGGGCGGATCGTGCAGCGGGGCACGGCCGCCGAGCTCGCCGCTGCGCCGGCCAGCGCCTTCGTCGCCGACTTCACCGGCGCCGTGGTCCTGACGGGGACGGCGCGCGCCGGGGCCGACGGCCTCACGGAGGTGGAGCTCGACGGCGGCGGCACCGTGACCAGCACCGAGCCGGGCGAGGGCGCGGTGGCCGTCTCCGTCTACCCCTGGGAGATCTCGCTGGCGCCGGCCGGCGCGCCCGCGGAAGGCTCAGCTCAGAACCGGCTCGCGGTCGAGGTGCTCTCGGCCACCGAGGTCGGCAACCGCGTCCGCGTCGGCCTCGCCGCGCCGCAGCCGCTGAGCGCGGAGATCACCGGCGCCGCCGCGCGCGAGCTCGCGCTCGGCCCGGGCGCGCGCGCGACCGCCACCTGGAAGGCGGCGGCGACTCGGCTGCTGCCGCTGGGCCCGCGCCGCTAGGCCCGCACGAGCGGGAGCGCGACCGGCTCGAAGGCGTCCTTGGACTGGCCCTCGCCGGCGTCGGCGAGCGGGTAGTCGCCCGAGAAGCACGCGTCGCAGTGGGTGCCGCGCTCGCCGTCGATCGCCTGGTAGACGCCCTCGAGCGAGAGGTAGGCCAGGGAGTCGCACCCGAGCTCCTCGGCGACCTCGGCCTCCGTGCGCTCGTGCGCGATCATCTCCTCGCGCGTGGACATGTCGACGCCGTAGTGGCAGGGGTTGCGGATCGGGGGCGCCGAGATGCGCATGTGGACCTCGAGCGCGCCGGCGTCGCGCAGCATCTGGACGATCTGGCGCGTCGTGTTGCCGCGCACGATCGAGTCGTCGACCACCACGAGCTTCTTGCCGGCCACCACGTCGGGGAGCGGGTTGAACTTCAGCCGCAGGCC
>JAUJME010000168.1 GCA_030447005.1 Solirubrobacteraceae bacterium
GGGCGAAACCCGATGAGGACGAGCGCTAGCGAAGTCCGGCCGGGCGAAACCCGATTCGGTGCTCGATCGCACCTAGTCCTTCGATCTCGCACCGCACGACGTCCCCGTCGGCGAGGAACCGCGGCGGGTCGAGCGCCATGCCGACGCCGCTCGGCGTCCCCGTGAGGATGAGGTCGCCGGGCTCGAGCGTGCAGGTCTCGGCGATGAAGTCGACGACCGCCCGCGGGCCGAAGATCATGTCGCCCGTGGTCGAGTCCTGGCGCGGCTCGCCGTTGACGTGGGTGCGCAGCCGCAGCGCCTGGGGGTCCGGGACCTCGTCGGCGGTCGTGATCCACGGGCCCCACGGGCAGCTCGTGTCGAAGCCCTTGGCCCGCGTCCACTGGGGCTCGCGGCGCTGGAGGTCTCGCGCCGAGACGTCGTCGGCGACCGCGTAGCCGGCGATCGCGTTGCCTAGGCCCATCACGAGCGCGAGCTCCGTCTCGTAATCGAGCCGGCGCACCACCGGCGGGCAGACGACCGGCCCGGAGGGCGGCGCCGAGGAGCTCGGGAGCTTCATGAAGACGATCGGGAACTCGGGCGGCTGCTTGCCCTGCTCGGCGGCGTGGGCGGCGTAGTTGAGGCCGATCCCGAAGATCGCCCGCGGCCGCGGGACGGGCGCGAGCAGCGTCACCTCGGCGAGCGGGTGGGCCGCGCCGGCGGCCGGCGTGCGGTCGCCGGAGGCCAGCCGGTCGAGCACCGTGCCGCTCTGGAAGGCCACGATCTCCTCGCCGAGCACCTCTCCGGCGGCGGGCTCGGAGGCTCCGGGGGCGAGGAAGGTGGCGAGCCGCATGCGCCGCGATCCTAGAGATGGGCTGAAACACTTGACCCGATGGCCGATCATGTGGGGGTGGAGTCACACGCAATGGAGGCCGCAGCGGCCGTCTCGGCCACCAGCTACCGCTCCTTCGCGGACGCCACCCGCTCCGTGCTCGACCTGCTCGAGCGCCACCTCCCGCCGTCCGCCGCCTTCCTCGCCCACCTCGACCGCGGGCAGGACATCCACCGGATCGTCGACACCCGCGGCGGGGGCGCCTTCGGCCTGCGCTCGAACCTGGCGATCCCGCTGAGCGCCTCGTTCTGCGTCCACATGGCCGACGACCGCGCGCCGCGCCTGTGCAACGACGTGCCCAACCACCCGCTCTACGGGCGCATCGAGGCCCAGCGCGGGTACGGCGTCGCCGCCTACCTCGGCGTGCCGATCGAGCTCTCCGACGGCTCGCGCGTCGGCGCGCTGGCGGCGTTCGCGCGCGCCCCCGGCCGCTTCACCGCCGAGGACGAGCGGCTGATGGGGATGCTCGCGCGCGTCCTGGCCTACGAGCTCGAGCGCGAGACGAACGAGCGCGACCTGCGCCGGCTCAACGACTCGCTGCGCGGCCAGGCCCGCGCCATGGCGGCGCTCGCGCGTGCGGCGCGCGCGCTGGCGGCCGGCGGCGACCCCCGCCCGGCGATCTGCCAGGCGGTCTCCGACGCCGCGCTCGCCCCGGTCGCCTTCCTGCTCGAGCCCTCCGGCCGCAACTTCGCGTCGACGGCCATGGTCGGCGTCGAGATGGCGCCCGTCACGATCCAGGCGCGCCCGGAGGACGGCGGCCACGGCAGGGCGCTGATCGGGACGGAGAGCTACTTCGTCGCCGACGCCCGCCAGCACCGCGCGCTCGCCGCCCCGCTCGTGGAGGCCACGGGCGCCCGCTCGGCCCTCTTCGAGCCGGTGCTGCGCGACGGGACGGTGGCCGGCGTGCTGATCGTCATCTGGCAGAGCGCGGTGGACCGGCTCGATGACGCCACCGCCGCCGTCCTGCGGCTGCTCGCGGCCCAGGCCGCCGTGGCGATCGAGCAGGCCGGCCTGCGCGCCCGGCTCGACGATCTCGCACTCACCGACGGGCTGACCGGCCTGGTCACCAAGCGCCAGTTCGACGAGGAGCTCCCGCGCGAGCTCGCCCGCGCCCGGCGCAGCGAGACCCCGGTCTGCGTGGCCGCGATCGACCTCGACCACCTCGGCGCGTTCAACATGCTGCGCGGCGAGCGCGAGGGCGACCGGCTCATCAAGGAGGCCGCCGCCGTGTGGACGGCGGCGCTGCGCGAGGTCGACCTGATCGCGCGGCTGGAGGGCGAGGAGTTCGGGATCCTGCTGCCCGGGTGCTCGCTCGGGGAGGCGGTCGACGTGGTCGACCGGCTGCGCTCGCTGACCCCGCGCGCGCAGACCGCCTCGGCGGGCGTCGCGCGGTGGGACCCGACGGAGCCCGCCGAGGTCCTGATGCTCCGCTGCCTCGACGCGCTGGCCACCGCCAAGGCGTCCGGGCGCGACATGACCGTCGCCGCGGATTAGCCAGACCGTGACGGCGGCGCTCGTCGCGGTGGCCGGGGCGGCCGGCGTGCTCGCCCGCTACGGCCTCGGCACCTGGATCGCGTCGATCTGGACCGTCGTCGCGATCAACGTCGCCGGCTCGTTCCTGCTCGGGGTGCTCGCCGGGCTGGGCGGGCAGCTCTCCGCCGACGCGCGGACCGCCCTCGGGGTCGGCTTCCTCGGCGGCTTCACGACGTTCTCGACCTTCAGCGTCCAGATCGTCGCCGAGGCGGAGGGCGGCCGGCCCGGGCGCGCCGCTGCCTATCTCGCGGCCTCCGTGGCCGGCGGCGTCCTCGCCGCGCTCGCCGGCCACCTGCTCGGCCGGGCCGCGGCCTGAGGTCAGGCGGAGGCGAGCACGGCGAGCGCCGCGCGGATCTCCGCGTCGCGGGCATCGGCGCCCGGATCCGTCCAGCGCCAGCGGACGCCCGCCTCGATCTCGAAGCGCGGCTGGTCGTGGTCCTGGATGCGCTCGACGTCGAGCGCCACGGCGGCGACGCGGTCCGAGATCTCCATCGGCTCCTGGACGATCGTGGAGCGGCAGTGGGCGGTGACCGCCACCCCGGCGGCGAGGATGGTGAGCGCGCAGCGCGGCTCCTCGCGCAGGCGGGCGAGCGACTCGCGCCGCCGCGCGAGGGCGATCAGCGCCCGGCGGTCGCCGGCCCGGACACCGGTGGAGACGGGGATCGCGTGGGGCGCGCCGGCGCCCGTGGAGAGGATCGCGACGGTGCCCGGCGGCCAGTCCGGCAGGACCGCTGGATCAGGACGCGGAACGCCGCGCCTCCTTCTCGAGCAGGCGGTTGCTCTTCTCGAGCTGCTCCGCGGTGGCCGCGCCGACCGACTTCGCGCCCGTCGCCCGGTTCATCCGCCCGTGGATCGAGCGGTGCGGCTCGCCCGTCCGGCGCGAGATCGCCGCGACGAGCGCCTGGCGCTCCTCGCGCAGGCGCTCGCGGCGCTCGTAGGCCGTCTCCTGCGCGGGCGGTGCGGCCGGCGCGGCCGGCGCCGTGGTGAACGCCGCCAGCGCCGCCGACGGCTTGGGCGCGGCGGGCTCGGGCGCGCCGAAGAGCATCAGCGGGTCGCCGGGCTGCGTCGTCTGGAGGACGTCGTCGTCGGGCCGGCCGCTCGACCACAGGGCGTGAAAGCCGGCGTCGTCGCCCGCCGGCTCGGCGCGCTCGACCTCAGCGAGCGGCTCGGCCTCCGGCTTGAGCTCGAGCGCGTGGTTGCGCTCCTCCTCGATCTGGACCGCCAGCGCCTTGAGCCGCCGGTCGGCCGGGAGGAAGAGGTGGCTCATCTGCGTGCGCGGCGCCGGCGTGCGGCGGATGAAGCGCCCGACGACCTGGCGGAAGAAGAGCTCCGTGCGCGCGGCGGTCGCGTAGACGCCGACGCGCAGGCGCGGGATGTCGACCCCCTCGGAGACCATCAGCACGGAGACCAGCCACGGGTCCGAGCCGGCGGAGAAGCGGGCGATCCGGGCGCTGGCGTCGGGCGCGTCGGAGGTGACCACGGGCGGGCGGCTGCCGGTGATCCGCGCGAGGCGGTCGGCGAGCTGCTCGGCGTGCTCCTTGTCGACCGCGACGACCAGCGCCCCGGCTTCGGGGTGGTCGCCCGCGCGGATCTGCTCGATCCGCGCGTTCGCGTCGCGCAGGACGGCGGCGACCCAGTCGCCCTGCGGGTCCAGGGCGGTGCGCAGCCGCCGCGCCGCCTCCGCCGCGGGGAGCGCGACGCCGAAGTCGGCCCGCCGGCGCCGGCCGTCGCTCATCCACTCCATGTCGCCGTCGTAGGGCTGGAAGGTGACGGGGCGGCAGACGCCGTCGACCAGCGCGTCCGTGTAGGTGTAGGTGAAGTCGGCCGCCGAGACGCCCTCGTCGTCGTAGGTCACCCACGGGATCGGCGTGTTGTCGGAGCGAAACGGCGTGCCGGAGAGCAGCAGCCGGAAGCCGGCGCCCTCGAACGCCTCGAGCGTCCGCTTTCCCCAGGCGGCGTGCTCGCCCATGTGGTGGGGCTCGTCGGCGATCACGAGCGTCGCGCTCTCCGCGCAGCGGCGGCGGTGGACGGCCGGCCCGGCGGCGACCGTCTGGTAGGTCACCGCGACGCCGTGGCGGTCGCGCGGCTCGGGGCCCTCGGCGTTGGGCCGGTTGGGCTCGAGGTCGATCCCGTAGCGCGCCGCGTCCGC
>JAUJME010000169.1 GCA_030447005.1 Solirubrobacteraceae bacterium
GCAGCTCGTCGTGCTCCTCGGAGCGCGGCGCCTGGGCCGCGAGCAGCTCGTCGAGCTTGAGGTAGCTCGAGTAGGTGAGGGCGCGGGAGGCGGGCTGCTCGGACACTACGCCGCCCAACCCTACGTCAGCGGCGGGCGGCGGCGGCAGCGGCGACCGCGAGCTGGTCGGCGCGGTCGTTGAGCGCCTTGTGGGCGTGGCGGGCGCCCGTCTCGTGCCCGCGGACCCAGTGCCAGCGGACCTCGGCGTGGCGCGCGGCCTCGGCGTCGAGCGCCTCGATGAGGTCGCGGTTCTTCACCGGGCTCCCGCCGGCCGTCCTCCAGCCCTTGCGCCGCCAGCCGGCCAGCCACTTCGTCATCGAGTCGATCATGAGCTGGGAGTCGGTGACGATGCAGGCGCGGGCCCCGTCGGGCAGCGCGCGCAGGCCCTCGAGCGCGGCGGTGAACTCCATGCGGTTGTTCGTCGTCTCGCGCTCGCCGCCCGAGCGCTCGACCGGCCCGCCGCCGTCGGGTCCGACGACGATCGCCGCCCAGCCGCCCGGGCCGGGGTTGCCGCTGCAGGCGCCGTCCGTCCAGATCAGCGCTTCGCCGGGGCGCTGCTCGACCGGGGTCTCGACGGTGGGAGGCATGCGGGCGGCAGGCTAGCCTGCCGCCCCGATGGCCTGGCTCTCGCGCGACCGCCTGCCCTCGCGCGACACGGCGCTCCTGACCGGCGCCGCCGCGCTCGCGCTCTCCTTCACCCCGTCGCTGATGGCCCGCCGGCGGCGCGATCAGGCGCGGATCTCGGCGGTCGCCGTCCTCCTGGGCGCGGGCGCCGGGACGGCGGCGGAGGTCGCCGTGGTGCGGCTGGCGGAGCGGCTCGAGGGCGGGGAGCCGGCGGCGCGGGCGCTGCTGGCGGCGGGCGCCCTGGTCTCCTCCGGCCTGCGGCTGCCCGCGCACCCGGCGTCCGGCGTCGCGCTGGCGGGCACCGGGGCGATCGTCGCCGGCAGCGCCGCGGTCCTCGGCGCGGTCGCGCCCGTGCGCCGGTGGGACGGGCTGCACGACCCGCGCGTCGCGGTCCTGGCGGCCGCGGCCGCGGTCGCGGCGGCGCTCGGGTCGCGGGCGGCGCAGAAGAAGGGCCCGCGGGTGAAGCTGACGGACTGGCCGGGCGGCTATCCCGCCGGGACCTCGGGCGGCGCGGACTCCCTGTTGCCGCGCGAGGCGCTCGACTTCGAGGGCCGGCGCTTCCTCGGCACGACGCTCCCGGCGGCAGTCATCCGCGAGCTCCGGAGCGGCGAGGGCGGCGTGGCCGAGCCGCTGCGGGTCTTCGCCGGCCTGCGCTCGGCGCCGACCGTCGAGGAGCGCTGCGCGCTCGCGGTCTCAGAGCTCGAGCGCCTCGGCGCCTTCGAGCGCCGCCGGATCCTCGTCTGCTCGGCCACCCTGCGCGGCTACGTCAACCCGGTCCCCGTCCAGGCCGAGGAGCTGTTCTCGCGCGGCGACGTGGCCAGCGTCTGCATGCAGTACTGGGATCGCCCGACGCCGCTCATGCCGCTCAAGGTCCGGGTCGCCGCGCGCACCCACCGCGAGCTGCTCGCGCGGCTGGCGGCGCGCGTGCCGGCGGGCGGGCCGGAGATCGCCGTCTACGGCGAGTCGCTCGGCGCGTGGGCGTCGCAGAACGTCTTCCGCCGCGAGGGCGTGCGGGCGCTCGACGGGCTGCGCGTCGGCCGCGCGCTGTGGGCGGGGACGCCGCGCTTCAGCCGCCTGCCGCGGTCCATCGCGCGGGGGAAGGTCCCCGGCGACGAGCGCGTCGGCCTGCTCGGCACCCGCGAGTTGCTCGAGGCCCGCCCCGCCGACGCCGGCGGACTGAGGTTCGTCTTCCTTCAGCGCCGCGTGGACCCGGTCGTCGCCTTCAGCGGCCTCGAGCTGATCTGGCGGCGCCCGGCCTGGCTGCCCGATCAGCGCTGGATCCCCGGCATCACCTTCCTCCAGATGGTGGTCGACCTGCTGCGCGCGACGCGCTGGACCTCCGAGGCGCCGCGCGCGGCGGCGCACGACTACCGCGTCGAGCTGCCGCTCGCGGTCAACGCGGCGCTCGGCCATGGCATCGCGCGCCCCGAGGCCGAGCGGCTCGCCGACGCGCTGATCGCGCTCGAGGTCGAGCGCGGGGAGACGCTCAAGCGCCTGCGCCGGCCAGGAAGCGCTCAAGCGCCGCGTTGACCTCGTCCGGGCGCTCCTGCTGCACCCAGTGGCCGGCCCCCTCGATCACCACCACCTCGCGCAGGTCGGTCACCCAGCCCTCCATCGCCTGGTGGGGCATGAAGCTCGCGACCGGGTCGCGCGAGCCGGTGAGAAAGAGCGCGGGCTGCTCGATGCGCAGGTCGGCGTAGGGCGCGAGGACCTCCCAGTTGCGGTCGATGTTGCGGTACCAGTTCAGGCCGCCGGTGAACCCGGTGCGCTCGAAGGTCTCGACGTAGACCTCGAGGTCCTCCTCGCTCAGCCACTCGGGTCGGGGGTCGGCGTCGTCGCGCTCCGCCCACGCCGCGCCCCACACCTCGCGGGCCAGCAGCGTGCGGCGCACGTCGCGCGAGAGCGCGGCCTCGGCGACGCCCGGCGCCTGGAACCACACGATGTAGAAGCCCTCGCCGATGTGCTCGCGCATGATCTGCGTCGGCGGTGCGGGCGCGCGCGGGATGAACGGGACGCTCAGGCCGGCGACGGCGCGCACGCGCGACGGGTGCACGAGCGCCGTCTTCCACGCCACGTCGGCGCCCCAGTCGTGGCCGACGACCACGGCGGACTCGAGGTCGAGCGCGTCGAGCAGGCCGACCACGTCGCCGGCGAGGGCGAGGATGTCGTAGGCCTCGACCGCCTCGGGCGCCGTTGTGCCGCCGAAGCCGCGCATGTCGGGGGCGATCGCCCGGTAGCCGGCCGCCGCGAGCGCGGGGAGCTGGTGGCGCCAGGAGTGCGCGAGCTCGGGGAAGCCGTGCAGCAGCAGGACGGGCTCGCCCGTCCCCTGCTCCGTGACGTTCATCTCGATCGACCCGACCGGCAGGGTCGCGTGGCGCAGGCCGCTCACAGCAGCCTCGCCGCCGGTCCCGGCCGGACCTCGACCGCCTCGCGCGGCGCGGGCGTGCCCGGGGGCAGCAGCCCGAGCACCGAGCCGCCGAAGCCGCCGCCCACCATCCGCGCGCCGGCCGCGCCCGCGTCGCGCAGCGCGCCGACCGTGCGCTCGACCGCGGGCACCGACGCATCGTAGTCGTCGCGCAGCGAGGCGTGCGCGGCGTCGAGCAGCCGCCCGACCGCCTCGAGGTCGCCGGCGGCGAGGGCGTCCACCGCCTCGTCGACGCGCGCGTTCTCGGTCACCACGTGGCGGACCCGGCGGTCGAGCGGGTCGGGAAGGCCCGCGGCGGCGTCGAGCGTCGCGTCGCGCAGCGAGGCGATGCCGAGGCGCTCGGCCGCCTGCGCGCACTCGGCGCGGCGGGCGTTGTAGCCGCTCGCCGCGTGGTCGTGGGTCGCGCCCGAGTCGACGGTCACGAGCGTCCAGCCTCCCAGGTCGAGCGGCACCTCGCGCGCCTCGAGCGCGCGCAGGTCGAGCCGCAGCGCGTGCCCCTCGCTGCCGAGCAGGACGGCGAGCTGGTCGAGCAGTCCGGTCCGCGCGCCCACCCACTCGTTCTCCACGCGCGAGCACAGCCGGGCGAGCTCGACCCGGTCGGGCGCCTCGAGGCCGGCCACCCCGAGCAGCGCGAGCGCCAGCGCCGCCTCGAGCGACGCCGACGACGAGAGGCCGGCGCCGCGCGGCAGGTCGCCGGCGATCTCGAGCCGCGCGCCGCGCAGCGGGTGGCCGGCGGCGAGCAGCTCGCCGGCCACCCCGCGGACGAACGCCCGCCAGCCCGGCGCCCGCTCGATCGCGTCGAGGGCGAAGGCGTCGTCCTCGCCGAGGTCCGCCGCCCGCGCCTCGATCCGCCGCTCGCCGAGCGGCTGGGCGGTCACGGTGATCCCGCGCTCGATCGCGAACGGGAGGCAGAGGCCCTCGTTGTAGTCCGTGTGCTCGCCGATGAGGTTGACGCGGCCCGGCGCGCGCGCGGTGATCACCGCCGGGAAGCTACCCGGCGGCGACCTCGACGTCCGCCACGCCGCCCGCCGCGACCACGGCGGCGCGGGTCCGCGACTCCAGGCGGACGGAGACGGTGGCGCGGGCGCCGCCCTTGGCGTTCACCCTGCGTGAGCCGAGCTCGACCGTGCGGCCGCCGCGGTTGACGGTGAGGACGATCGAGCCCTTGCAGCGGCGCGCGGCCGGCGGGCAGGCGACCCGCACCTTGCCGGTCTTGGCGCTGCGCTTGAGCGCGACGGTCCGCTGGAGCACCTGGATCGAGGAGCTCTTCGCGCCGATGCGCTTGCCCGGCTTCCGCTTGACCGGCGCGGGGGTCGGCGTCGGCGTCGGGGTGGGGGCCGGCTCGGTCGTGGCCGGGGCGGGCTCCGTGGTCGTCGTCGGGGCCGGCGTCGCGGTCGGCGTGGGCGTGGGGGCCGGCTCGGTCGTGGTGGTCGGCGCGGGCGTCGGCGTCGGCGTGG
>JAUJME010000170.1 GCA_030447005.1 Solirubrobacteraceae bacterium
CCAGGCAGCACTACGGCGAGCACGAGGGCAAGCCGTTCTTCGGCGAGCTCGTCGACTTCATCACCTCCGGCCCGCTCGTCGCGATGGTGCTCGAGGGCCCGCAGGCCGTGAAGGCCGCCCGCCAGGTGATCGGCGCGACCAACCCGCTCGAGGCCACCACGGGCTCGATCCGCGGCGACTTCGCGGTCGAGGTCGGCCAGAACATGGTCCACGGGTCGGACTCCGCGGAGTCGGCCGAGCGCGAGGCCGGCCTGTTCTTCCCCGAGCTCAACCAGGCCTGAGCGCGCCCCCGCTCACCCTGGCGTCCGCCTCGCCGCAACGGCGGGCGATCCTCACCCAGCTCGGCGTCCCCTTCGACGTCCGCCCGGCGGACGTCGAGGAGGAGACGGCGGGGGAGCCGCGCGCGGTGGCCGAGCTCAACGCGCGGCGCAAGGCCCTCGCCGTGCCGGCGGCCGGCCTCGTGCTGGGCGCCGACACGATCGTGGCGGCCGGGGGCGACATCCTCGGCAAGCCGCGCGACGCCGTCCAGGCGCGCGAGTACCTGGGCCGCCTGGCCGGCGCCGAGCACCAGGTGGTGGGCGGCGTGGCGGTCGCCCGCGACGGCGAGGTCGTCGCCGCCGGCGTGGCCGTCACCGACGTCGCCTTCCGCGCCGTGGAAGCCGCGTTCCTCGACGCCTACGTCGCCACGGAGGAGTGGCGCGGGCGCGCCGGCGGCTACGCGATCCAGGGCCGCGGCGCGGCCCTCGTGCGGGGGATCCGGGGCGACTACCTCAACGTCGTCGGGCTGCCCGTGGCGCTCCTGCTCGATCTGGTCCCGGGATTGCTGCCGGCGGCCACCTAGCCGCTAGACTCCCGCACTCGGCGCCGGGCCCCGGAATCCTCCGCGGTTTGCGGCGCAATTTGCATGGGATTCTTCTCATACCTCACCGGCTTCGGCGGCCGCGACATGGCGGTCGACCTCGGGACGGCCAACACGCTCGTCTACGTCCGCGGCCGCGGGATCGTGCTCTCCGAGCCCTCCGTGGTGGCGATCGACTCGCGCACGGGAGAGGTCCACGCGGTGGGGATCGAGGCCAAGCGGATGCTCGGCCGCACCCCCGGCACCATCAGCGCCATCCGGCCGCTCAAGGACGGCGTGATCGCCGACTTCGACGTCACGGAGGCGATGCTCCGCCACTTCATCGAGAAGGTCCACCAGAACCGCTGGGCGCACCCGCGCGTCGTCGTCTGCGTCCCCTCGGGCGTCACGGGCGTCGAGAAGCGCGCGGTCGAGGAGGCCTGCCTGAGCGCCGGCGCCCGCCAGGCCTACCTGATCGAGGAGCCCATGGCGGCGGCGATCGGGGCGGGGCTGCCGGTGGGCGAGCCCACGGGCAACATGGTCGTCGACATCGGCGGCGGGACGAGCGAGGTGGCGGTCATCTCGCTCGGCGGGATCGTCGTCTCGCAGTCGATCCGCGTCGGCGGCGACGAGCTCGACGACTCGATCATCAACTACGTCAAGAAGGAGTACAAGCTCCTGATCGGCCAGCAGACCGCCGAGGAGGTCAAGCTCGAGATCGGGTCCGCGTACCCCCTCGAGGAGGAGGTGCAGGCCGAGATCCGCGGCCGCGACCTCGTCTCCGGCCTGCCCAAGACGGTCGTGCTCACGTCGGAGGAGGTCCGCGCGGCGCTCGAGGAGCCGCTCGTGCAGATCATCGACGCGATCAAGGAGACGCTCGACCGCACGCCGCCCGAGCTCGCGTCGGACATCATGGACCGCGGGATCATGCTCGCCGGCGGCGGCTCGCTGCTGCAGGGCCTCGACGAGCGCCTGCGCGAGGAGACCCAGATGCCCTCCCACCGCGCCGAGTCGCCCCTGACCTGCGTCGCGGTGGGATCCGGCCGCTCCCTCGAGGAGTTCGAGGCCATCCACCGCTCCAACAAGAACAACCGCAACGGGAGCCATCGCCGCCGTCCGCGGTAGCCCGATGCGCCCTCCGAGGTTCCTCACGGTATGTACGACCGAACGGTGCGACGTCGCCGGGCCGCCCTGGCCGGCTTCGTCGCCCTCTCCCTGATCCTGCTCACGGCGTACTTCGGCGAATCCGCCGGAGGCGCCCTGCACTCGGTGCAGCGCGGCGCGCTGGCGGTCCTCGCACCCGTCCAGGAGGGCGCCAACCGCGCCCTCAAGCCGTTCCGCGACGCGTTCGGGTGGCTCGGCGACACGGTCGACGCCAAGCAGGAGCGCGACGAGCTCGTCAAGCGCAACCGGGCGCTCGAGGCCCAGGTCACCCGCCAGCAGGTCGACCTCTCCGCCTACGCGCAGATCCGCAAGCTCATCGACGTCAACGACGCCGCCGGCCTCAACAAGTACCGGCCCGTCACCGCGCGGGTGATCGGGCAGACGCCGAGCCTCTTCTACTCCGAGATCAAGATCGACAAGGGCAAGAGCTCGGGGATCGACGTCGGCCAGCCCGTCACGGGCGGCGGCGGCCTCGTCGGCCGGGTCTCGAGCGCGGTCGGCGGCGCCGCGGTGGTCACGCTGATCACCGACGAGGAGTTCGCCGTCTCGGCCAGGACGCTCGGCAACCAGGTGCCCGGCACGATCATGCCCGTCACCGGGTCGCCCGGCGACCTCATCCTCGACTTCGTCTCCCAGCGCCAGGACGTCGACGAGGGCGAGCGGATCGTCACCGCCGGCACGACGGACTCGCGCCTGGGGTCGCTGTTCCCGCCCGGCATCCCGATCGGCCGCGTCCGGCGGATCGAGGACGGCGCCGGCAACCTGGACCGCATCGTCCACGTCAAGCCCGCGGCGGAGCTGACCAACCTCCAGTTCGTCTCCGTGCTCACCACCGCCGAGTCCGGCAACACGACCGCGTCCGCCTCCGCCGGCCCGTGATCTTCACGCCCGCCACCGCCGCGCGGCTGGCCGCGCTGGGGATCCTCGGCGTGATCGTCCAGACCGCGGCGATCTCGCAGATCACCGTCTTCGGCGCGCCCGTCGACGTCTTCCCGCTGGTGGTCGCGGCCGTCGGCCTGCTCGCCGGAGCGGTGGGCGGAGCCGGCTTCGGCTTCGCCGCCGGCCTGTTCGTCGACATCGCGCTGCTGCAGACCGTCGGCGTGACCTCGCTGATCTACGTGGGGATCGGGTACGGGGCGGGCCGGCTGCGCGAGCTGCGCGACCCCGGCCACGGGCTGACGCCGATGGCGGTCGGCGCGGCCGCCACCGCGGCGGCTACCGTGGGCTTCGCGCTCCTGACGTTCATGCTCGGCATCGACGCGCCCGTCTCGCTGCTGCTCGTGCGGCAGATCCTCATCACCATCGTGGTCAACACCCTGCTCGCCCTGCCCGTCTTCGCCCTCGTGCGCCGCGTGCTCAACCCGTACATCCCCGACGACCCGCGCCGCCGCCGCCGGCGGCGGGCGACGACGACCGGCGGCCTGAGCCCGCTGAGCCGCGCCTAGCTCGTGGCCCCGCAGTCCCCCCTCGACGAGCGCCGCCCGGCGATCACGCCGCAGCTGGCCCTGCGCGTGGCGATGCTCGGCGGGATCGCGCTCGCGCTGTTCGCGATCGTCTTCTTCCGGCTCTGGTTCCTCCAGGTCCTCTCGGGTGAGGAGTACGTCTCCCAGGCGGCCGAGAACCGCGTGCGCAAGGTGAAGATCGAGGCGCCGCGCGGCGACATCGTCGACCGCAACGACTCGCCGCTGGTCGTCACCAAGGAGGCGGCGGTCGTCCAGCTTGAGCCCAACGAGCTGCCGGAGGTCGAGACGGAGCTCGCCGAGGCCTACCTCTCCGAGCTCTCCGCCGCCGAGCGCGAGCGGCTCGCCTACCGCGAGCGGCTGCGGGCGTTCGACCGCCGCCGGCCGGCGGGCCGGCGTGCGACGAAGGCCCAGCGCGCAGAGCGCCGCCGCCTGGTCGCCCGCGCGGACGGCGCCCGCCGCGTCGAGGTGCCCCCGCTGCCGCCCGACGCGACCGAGGCGCGCGTCCTCTACCGCCGCCTGGGGAGGGTCATCGGCGTCAAGCCCTCGACGATCCATCGACGCGTCGTCCAGCAGCTCGCGATGACGCCCTATGCGGCGGTGACGGTCAAGACCGACGTGGGCCGCGCCGCCTACAACTACCTGCTCGAGCGCCAGCGGCGGTTCCCCGGCGTCCGGCCGTCGAAGACCTACATCCGCGACTATCCGTTCAAGGAGCTCGGCGCCCAGCTGTTCGGCACGCTGGCCGAGATCTCCCCCGAGCAGCTCAAGCTCGACAAGTACCGCGGCGTCGACGCCGGCACCCGGATCGGGCAGGGCGGCATCGAGGAGACCTACGACCGCTGGCTGCGCGGCGTCGACGGCTTCACCCGCGTCTCCATCGACGCCCAGGGCCGCCCGCGCGACGAGCTGCCCGCCGTCCGGCGCAAGCCGCGCCAGGGCAACCGGGTGAAGCTCTCGCTCGACATCGGCCTCCAGCGGACGGCCAACGAGGCCATGCAGGTGGCGATCGGCCGCGCCCAGGGCAAGTACGCCGACGCCAAGGCGGGCGCCTTCGTGGCCATGAACCCCGAGAACGG
>JAUJME010000171.1 GCA_030447005.1 Solirubrobacteraceae bacterium
GCCGAGGCCGGCGGCGGCGAGCAGGGACGCGAACTTCGCGTTCGTCCCGGTGACGGCGATCGCGACCTCGCAGACCGACGACGTGATGGCGGCGGCCCGCGGCGATCGCGCGCAGCTGCCGGCCGCGCTGACCGAGGGGTTCCAGGTGGCGTTCCTGACCGGCGCGGGCTTCGCGCTGCTCGGCGCCGTCCTCGCCCTCGCGATGATCTCCGGCCGCGACTCCAAGGCCCAACGTCGAGCCCGTGCAGTCCGGCGACGCCGAGGCGGTCCCGGTCGCGGCCTGATCAGCCCCGCCGGATCGCCACCCGGTAGACCCAGGCGATCATCAGCGCCTGGAGCGGCAGCCGCACCCACAGCAGCGGCTCGGGGATGCTCGAGTACCGCTCCGGGTTGAGCGCCATGTTGACGTTGGCCGGGAAGACGCCGAGGAGCGTCGCGATGAGCAGCCAGCCGCCGGGGCGGCGGGTGCGCTCGGCGAGGACCGCCGCGCCGCCCGCCGCCTCGGCGACGCCCGACGCGTAGACCAGCTCCCGGTGGGCCGGGAGCCATTCGGGCACGATCGCCTCGTACATCGCGGGGCGGATGAAGTGCAGGGCGCCGGCGCCGAGGAAGAAGGCGCCGAGGAGCGCGCGCGGGAGGCTCGGCATGGCGGCGAGGCTAGTCGACCCGCCGACTACCGGCGCGCCAGGTAGAGCCGGGCGTTGCGGTCCTCGCCCGCGCCGGCGTAGCCAAGCGGGCGGCCGCCCTGGGCGTCGAGGTAGGCGAGCTCGCGGGCGGGGCCGGCCAGCCCGCGCCCGTCGTGGTCGACCGTCCAGGTCTCGATCACCCGGCCGCCGCCCGCCGTCTCGCGCACGCGCAGCATCCGCGCCTGCTGGGGGAAGTCGATCAGCGACGAGGTCCCGATCTCCCAGTAGCCGCCGGCCGCCGTGCGACGGGCGCGGAGCCGGTTGCGGTGCGCGTGGCCCGCGACGGTCGCGAGGACGTTCGGGCTCGCGCCGAGCGCCGCGACCGCCGCCGCGCCGCCCCGCGCGGCCTCGAGCCGGTGGTGGGAGAAGACCATGACGTCGCGGTCGCCGGCGGCGGCGAGCTGCTCGCGCAGCCAGGCGACCTGCGCGGCGGAGACCACGCCGTCCGCGCCGCCGGCCCGGTTGGCGGTGTCGAGGACGATCCCGCGCAGGCCGGGCCCGGCGTCGAAGACGTAGTCCAGGCGGTCGGGCACCCGCAGCTCGCGGCCGCGGCCGAGGGTCTCCACGAGCTGCCGGTTGGTGAGGGCGGCCCGCTCGGGGTCGGCCGGGACGCGCGTGTCGTCCCCGGGGATCCCCGCGTCGAGCAGGGCGTCGACCGCCGGGGCGATCTCCTCCTCGTCGGGGAGCCGGAACTCCGGCTCGAGCGAGGTGACCAGCCGGTTGCCCGTGGCCACCTCGTCCGTCCGCGGGGAGGGCGCCAGCTCGCCCTGGCGCAGGACGTCGTGGTTGCCGATCGCCGGATGCCACGGCACGCCCGCGCCCCGCGCGGCGAACGGGCGCTGGGCCGCGGCGAGGAGGCCGGGATGGCGCGGGGGGTCGAGGTCGGGGCGGTAGTAGAGGGGATCGGGGTTGGCGCGCTCCTGCACCCCGCGGTAGCCCCGGCCACCCGAGTCGGGGTCGACCCGGCCGCCGTCGAGGATCGCCCGCGCCGTCGCGAGCTCGTTGCGCTGCGCGTTGTCGATCATGTCCCCCGTCACCACGATCGCCTGCGGCCGCTCGCGCTCCAGCGAGCGCAGCGCGGCGGCGAGCACGTGGGGGCCCATGGCCTCCTGCGGGCGGAACGCCGAGCGCACGGCACCGCCGAAGCGGTCGAGGAAGGGCACGCGGACGGGCGATTCCTCGTCGGGGACGTGGGTGTCGCTGAGCTGGGCGAGGGTGGCGATCACGCGGCCCGGGCGGGCGGCGGGGGCGAGCTCGGTGTCGTCGGCCAGGGGCTGGGGCGGCCCGGGCTCCAGGCGCCCGTCGCCGTCGGGGTCGACCAGCGTCGCGCGCAGGGTGGAGCCGCCCGGCCCGCCGCCGGGCGGCGGCGCAGCCTCGCCGCCGCAGGCCGCGAGGGCGAGCGTGGCGAGCAGCGCGCCCATGAGCCGCGCCATCACTCCTCCCGCAGCCCCAGCACGACCGGCTCGCGCAGCACCTTGCGGGCGACGAGCAGCGCCGCCAGCGCCGCCAGGAGAAGCAGCCCGCCGGCGACCGCGGCGACCTGCCCCGCGACCGGGGCGAGCGGCAGCGAGGCGTAGCCCGCGGCGAGGCGGGCGACGAGCGGGCCGAAGGCCGCCGCCTCGAGGACGACGCCGAGGACGGCGGCGGGGATCGCGACCGCCGCGGCGGCGCCCGCCATCAGCGCCACGACGCTCGCCCGGTCGCCGCCGACCGCCCGCAGCAGCGCGACGGCGCCGCGGCGCTCGCGCGCCGTCACCGCCAGCGCCTGCACGAGCGCGTAGAGGCAGACGAGCCCGACGGCGAGCCCCACGCCGCGCAGCACCCCGGCCAGGACGCCGAGGAAGGCCCGGTTGTCGGGCGCCGCCCCGCCGGCGCTCACCGGCGGCGCGCCCAGCTCCGTCAGCTCGCGCGCGACCCCTTCGCGGTCGGCGCCGGGCGCCACGCGGACCGCGACGCTCGCGGCGAGCCCCGGATCGGCGTCGAGCAGCCGGTCAGGACGCACGTAGGCCATCCGCCCCTCGTTCTCGAGCGCGCGCACGATCCCGGCGACGCGGAAGCGGGCCTCGGCGCCGCCCGGCAGCTGGACCGCCAGGGTGGAGCCCGGGCGCAGGCCGAGCACGTCGGCGAGCCCCACGCCGACCTCGGCCTCCCCGGCGGAGCGCAGCCGCCGCCCGCCGGCCAGCGGCGGCGCCTCGAACTCCGTGTGGTCGCCGGGATAGGCCAGCAGGCGCACCGGCTCGCCGAGCCGGTAGGAGTCGGCGGCGGAGACGGCGTAGCGCAGCCCGGCGGCCTGGACGCCGTCGATGGCGCGGATGGCGGGCAGCAGCTCCTCCCCGGCGCTCACCGTCAGCTGGTAGCGCTTGCCGAGCGCCGCGGGGTCGTCGCGCAGCGCCACCAGCAGCGACGCGAGCGCCAGCATCAGCAGGACGATCCCGGCGCAGACCGCGATGGTGGCCACCGCCGCCGCCCAGCGGGCGCGGGCGGCGAGCGCGAAGCGCGCGCCCAGCCCGACGAGCCCGGCGCCCGGGCCGGTCGCGGGGCCCGGCCGGGGCGTGAGGTCTCCGCCGCGCAGGATCGCCGCGGGCGCCCGCCGCGCCGCGCGCCACGCCGGCCAGGTCGAGGCGGCGACCACCAGGCCGACGATCGCCAGCCCCGAGAGGCCGAGCGGGACCGCGAGCGCGCCGCCCGGCGGCAGCTGGTTGAGCTGGGCGAGCAGCCCGGCCGACGGACCGGCGACCGCCAGCGTCCCGATCGCCAGCCCGGCCGCCGCCGCGGGGACGGCGACCAGCAGCGCCTCGGCGGCCTGCACCGCGGCGACCTGGCCGGGCGAGAAGCCGAGCGCCCGCTGGACCCCGATCGACGGCAGGCGGCGCTGGACGTCGGAGTGCGAGGTGGCGGCGAGCATCGTCGCGGCCGCCACCAGCGCGACGAGCGAGAACGCCACCAGCAGGGCGATCACCACCCCCGCCGCCTGGTCGATGAGGACCTCGATCCCCGAGCGGGTGATGAACGAGAGCTCGCCGATGCCGAAGGAGACCGTGCGCGCCTGGGCGAGCGTGACGTCGGCGCGCGAGGGGTCGTTGAGCCACAGCAGGGCGAGGTTGGGCGGCAGGTCGCGCCGGAGGTTCGTGCTCGGCAGGTAGACCCGCGCGGTCTTGGCGAGGGGATAGGCGACGTTGTCGGGCGAGATGCCGACCCCGACCACCTCCACGCCGAACTCGCCGAACAGCAGCAGCTCGTCGCCGGGGGAGAGGTCCCACTCGCGCGCCAGGCCGGCCTCGACCACCACCTCCCCCGGCGCGCCGGTCACGTCGCGGCCCTCGACGATCGCGTAGCCGCGCCGGCCCCCCATGAGCACCTGGAGCGAGCCCTTTTCGGTCGACTCGTCGCCCGCGCTCAACGGGACGTTGTTGATCTCGCGCCGGTAGGACCTCGCTTCGAGATTGGGCAGCGCGCGGACGCGCTCGTCGACCGTGGCGCGCTCCTCGTCGGCGAAGCGGGCGATCACGTCGGGGAGGTCGGCGCGCTCGGCCGAGCGCTCGAAGCCGGTGCCCAGCCCGTAGCCCACGGTGGCCGCCGTCCCGACCACGAGCGACGCGGCGACGATCCCCGCGGCGGCCAGCAGGGCGCGCCCGCGCCGGGCGCGCAGCCCGGCGAGCGCCGTGCGCAGCAGCTCGCTCACGGCGCGGCGGGGACGGGGGCCGCGTCGGGTACGAAGCGCCCGCCCTCGAGGCGCAGGACGCGGTCGGCGATCTCGGTGGCCGCGGCGTCGTGGGTGACCATCACCACGGCGCGGCCCTCGTCGGCGCCCGCGCGCAG
>JAUJME010000172.1 GCA_030447005.1 Solirubrobacteraceae bacterium
GCGAAGTTCCTCGACGGCAACTCGAACTCGGGCGACATCCAGAAGCTCGAGCCGGCCGATCCCCCGGCCGCCGCCCCGCAGCGCCAGGACGGGCAGCGGCCCGCGGCGCCGCCGTCCGCACGGCCGGTCGTCGGTGACGGCAAGGCGTGCCTCGCCAAGCCGCGCCTGCGCGGCGGGCGCCTCGGTCCCTTCGCCCTCGGGATGAGCCCCGGCGTCGTCGCACTGCGCGGCGGGCCGGCGGAGCGTTCGACGGCCGGCCGGCGGCGCTACTGCGTCGACGGCGGCTCGGCCGTCGAGGTCCTGTTCCGCGGTAACCGCGCGGCCGTCATCCTGCGCGCGGTGGCGCGACCGCCGCGGAAGAAGGGCGCCCGCAACCGGGTGGTCCTCCGGCGCGGGCGTTCGGCCAACCGGGTGTACGTCGTGCGCGGCGGGCGGCTGGTGGCCACCGGGATCGCGAAGCGCGGGCTGTCGCCCCGCACGGTGCGCGGGCTGGTCGCGCGGATCTCGCGCTAGCCGCGCCGCGTGCCGCCGACCTACCGCGAGCGCCTGCGCCTCGAGGGCTATGCCCTCGCCGGCGCGGGCGCGCTCGGCTCCGTCCTGCTGCTCGCGCTGACGAGCCAGGCCAAGCGCTGGCCGCTCAACACGCTTGGCCAGCTCGCGGCGGTCGCCGCGCTGCTCGCCGTCTTCGGCCCCCGTGCGACCGGCAAGGCGCTGCGCTCGGCCCGCGCCGTGCGCGCCGACGCGCTCGGCACGGGCGAGCCGACGCCGCTGTGGCAGCTCCCGCTGATCGTCGCCGCGCTCACGCTGCTCGTCGCCAAGCCGGTCGGCCCGATCCCCGACTTCCTGTCGGCGAAGGCCGGGTGGGACGCCGGCCTGCGCGTGACGGGCGGCTGCCTGCTCGTCGGGCTCTTCCAGGCGGTCGTCGCCGAGCGGCAGGTGGCGAAGGCGGAGGTCGCCGAAGGGCGGATCTATCACCGCATCGCCGGCTCGCGGATCCTCCGCGGGACGAACCTCGGCTACGTCGAGGAGTAGGCCGCCCGGGCGAGCAGCGCGAGGCTCGCCGCGCAGCCGGCGAGCATGAGCGCATCCGCCTCGCGCCGCCGCCCCGTGCCGGCGAGCACCAGGCCGCCGGCGCGCAGCGCGGTGGTCGCCCGCGCGGCGTGCAGCAGCTCGTCCTGCGGCGGCCGTGCGCGCCCGAAGTAGACGACGAGCGCATAGGCGAAGCCGGCCCCGAGCCGGCTGAGCTCGGCGGCCACCACCCGCCGCCCGAGCCAGCCCTGCCGCCGCGCGCCGCGCAGCGCGGCGGCCGCGAAGCACGTGTCGACGAGCCCCTCGAGGTCGCGCCCGGCGCGGGTCGGCGCGGAGCGGCGGGCGAGCGGGCCGTCGAGCGTGTCGGTGGCGGCGCCCAGGGCGCAGACGAGCGGGGTGGGAGCGTCGAGCGCGACGGGGACGAGCCAGGCGCGCAGCAGCGTGAGCGCGTCGGCGGCCCCCAGGTTGCGCGGGCGCCCTTCCTCCGTCTCGACCATGCCGAGGTGCCAGTCGAGCATCACCGCGGTCAGCGCCCACCAGCCGAGCCCGGCGCGCAGCCGCCGCCGGAACGGCTCGCGCCGCGCCGCCGCGAGCGCCACCCACGCGGCGGCGCCCAGGGCGTTCCAGCCCCACGCCCGTCGCGCAAGCTCGGGCCGCTCGCGGCGGATCCGCGCGCTCCGCACCGACGAGTCCCACAAAAAGCGCGCGACCGCCGGCGGCGAGAAGCGGCGGGCCAGCAGGCGCTCGAGCGCCTCGCGCGCCCAGCGCTCGCCCTCCGTGAGCTCACGCACAGCGCCCGTCACCGCCACGACGGTACCGTCCGGCCGACATGCGCATCTGGTTGCTGGTCCTCGGCGCCGTGCAGCTCGCGATCGGGCTGCTCATGGCGCTCGCGCCCGGGACCTTCTTCCGCGAGGTCGGCCCGTACCCGCCGCGCAACGATCACTACATCCGCGACATGGCCTCGTGGGAGCTCGCGCTGGCGGCCGCGGCGTTCCTCGCCGCCGCCCGGCCCGCCTGGCGGGTCCCCGTCCTCGCCTTCGCCCTCGTGCACTACGCCCTGCACGCGATCAACCACGTGCTCGACGCCAGGGACGCCGACCCCGCCTGGCTCGGGCCGGTCAACCTCGTGTCGATCGCGGCGGGCGCCGTGATCCTGGCGGTCCTGTTGCGCCGCGCGGCGGCCGCGGCCGGCCCGGCGGCGGACCGGGCGCCGTGATCGAGAACCCGGTCACCGGCGAGCGGATCGAGTTCCTGCGCACGGCCGCCGAGACGGGCGGCGAGCTGCTCGAGCTCGAGGACATCTGGACACGGCGCGGCCACCGGACGCGCGAGCACGTCCATCCCGGCATGGAGGAGCGCTTCGAGGTGCTCGAGGGGACCGCGGCGTTCCGCGTCGCGGGGGAGGAGCGGACGGCCACCGCCGGGGAGGCCGTCGTCGTCCCGGCGGGCACGCCGCACCTCGCCTGGAACCCCACGGACGATCCGGTGCGGCTCCGGGTCCAGTTCCGCCCGGCGCTGCGCTGGCAGGCCGTCGTCGAGCGGCTGTTCGCCCTCGCGGCCGAGGGGCGCGTGGACGAGCGGGGCGTCCCCGAGCCGGCCGAGCTGACGCGGCTGCTGCGCGAGTTCCCCGACGAGCTCGCGCCCGCCTAGCTCCGGCCCAGCGCCCGCTCGACGTACGGCCCGAGCAGCGAGGCGACCGACCGGCCGGTGACCTCGCTGACGCCGCTCGGCAGGACCGCGTAGCTGATGGCCAGGCGCACGACCGAGTCGGCGAGGAGGCGGGCCTCGGGCTCCCCGAGCTCCGGCCAGCCGCCGTGCAGGATGCCGGCGAGCCGCTCCGTGGCCCGCTCGAGGACGGGCTCGCCCTGGGTGGTGAGCAGGGGGAGGAGCTCGTCGCCCCCGTCGCCGGAGACGACCGCGCGGATCAGGGGGTTGTCGGCCGCGGCGGCGAGGAAGACGTCGAAGGCCGCCGACAGCGCGGTGCTCGGATCGTCGAGGTGGGCGGTGACCGCGCCCTCGACCGCCTCGAGGAAGCGGTCGGCCTCCCGCAGCACGAACGCCTGCGCGAGCTCCTGGCGGGAGCCGAACTCGTTGTAGAGCGTCTGGCGGCTCACGCCCGCCGCGGCGGCGACCTCCGCCATGGTCACCGACGCCCACGACCGCGTGCGCAGCTGCTCGCGCATGGCGTCGAGCAGCGTCGAGCGCAGCAGGTCGCGCGCGGCGACCGCGTAGGGGGTCAGGGCGTCCTCGGCCACCGCCCGGACGGTAGTGGGAGCGCTCACGCCGCGACGCGGGGCGGTGCGGCGTAGCGGCGCAGGTAGCGGTCGCGCTTGGCGGGGTGGATGTTGGCCCGCGTGACGTCGCCGTCGTAGTGCGCGACCACCAGCGGGTCCATGATCCGCCGCCACAGCGGCGGGATCGCCGCCAGCAGGATCATCGTCGCGTACCCCGAGGGCAGCTCGGGCGCCTCGTCGAAGTGGCGCAGCGACTGGAAGCGGCGCGTCGGGTGGGCGTGGTGGTCGGAGTGGCGCTGGAGGTGGTAGAGCAGGACGTTGGAGGAGACGTTGTCGGAGTTCCAGCTGTGCTCGGGGCGCGTGCGCTCGTAGCGGACGCCGTCCTCGCGCATGCCCCGCAGCAGGCCGTAGTGCTCGAGGTAGTTGACCACCTCGAGCAGCGAGAAGCCGAAGACGGCCTGGATGAGCAGGTACGGCGCGATCTCGGGGCCGAAGGCCAGCAGCAGGCCGGCGAAGAGGACGGCCGTCATCGCCCAGGCGTTGAGGATGTCGTTGCGCGGGGTCCACGGGCCGCTGCCGTGCCGGGCCAGGCGCTCGGCCTCGAGCTCCCAGCTCGAGCGCAGGCTGCCCGCCACCGTGCGCGGCCAGAACGCGTAGAAGCTCTCCCCGAGGCGCGAGCTCGCGGGGTCCTCGGGCGTCGCCACGCGGACGTGGTGGCCGCGATTGTGCTCGATGAAGAAGTGCCCGTAGCCCGTGGGGGCGAGCGCGACCTTGCTCAGCCACCGCTCGACGGACGCGCGCTTGTGGCCGAGCTCGTGGGCGGTGTTGATGCCGACGCCGTTGACGCAGCCGAGCGTCAGCGCGAGGCCGAGCTCGTCGACGACGGACAGGGCGTCGCCGGCCAGCAGCCACGCGCCGCCGACGAGCGCCGCGAACTGCAGCGGGATGAAGGCGTAGGTGCACCACCGGTAGTAGCGGTCGTGCTCGAGCCGCTTGACGACCGACTCGGGCGGGTTCGCGGAGTCCTTGCCGATCAGCGTGTCGAGGACGGGCATGAGCACGAAGACGAAGATCGGGCCCCAGAACCAGAACGCGCCGAGGCCGGTCCCCTCGGCGAGCCCCCAGGCCATGAACGGCAGCAGCGGGACGAGCAGCCCGAGCAGCCAGGCGTAGCGCTTCGGGTCGGTCCAGGCGACGTCGGCGGCGTCCGTGCGGCTCATGGAGCGCAGGTTTACAC
>JAUJME010000173.1 GCA_030447005.1 Solirubrobacteraceae bacterium
GATAGGCGGCCAGGTCGGCGCCCTCGTCGAACTGCGCCGGGTTGACGAACAGGGAGACCACGACGACGTCGGCCGCCTCGCGGGCGGCGCGCATCAGCGCCTCGTGGCCGGCGTGGAAGGCGCCCATGGTCGGCACGAGCGCGACGGTGCGCCCGGCGGCCCGCCCGGGCGCGAGCGCCTCGCGCACGGCGGCGACGGTGCGCACCGTCCTCATGCCGCCGCCGCCAGGGCGCGGGTCGCCCGCGCCAGCTCGTCGTAGAGCGGCAGGAGCTCGGGGGTCCGCTCGCCGAGCGCCTCGCGGTGGCGGGCGACCGTGGCCCGGTCCCCCCGGGCGATCGGGCCGGTGAGGGCGGCCCGCGGGCCGAGCGCCGCCCAGTTGTCGACCGTCGCGCGGACGAGCGGCGCGAGCAGCGCGCGGTCGACCCCCGCGGTGCCCGCCACGCGCTCGGCGGCCGCCTCGAGCGCCACGAGGAAGTTCGAGGCCATCGAGGCCGCCGCGTGGTAGGCCGCGCGGTCGCCGTCGGCCACCGTGGTCGCCCGCATTCCCAGCCGCGCGGCGAGCGCCTGGGCGGCCGCCAGCGCGCGCTCCGTCGTGCCCGCCACCGCGCAGCCCGCGCCCGCGAAGACCTCCGGGCCCGCGCCGGCGGGGACCGTCATCAGCGGGTGCAGCGAGAAGCCCTCGTGGGGGACGAGGACGTCGAGGCCGCTGGCGCCCGAGCAGTGGCCGACCAGCCGGCCCTCGGTGGGCTCGATCGCGGCGGCGGCGGAGGCGATCTCCGCGTCGGGGACGCAGAGCAGGACGACGGCCGCGCCGGGCGCGGAGGCGCACCGCCCGAGGGGGCGTTCGCCGCCGAGTGCAGCGGCCAGCGCCGTGCCGAGGCGGCCGGCGCCGACGATGGCGAGGGGCCCGAGATCGTTCATGGTGTGCGGTC
Source organism: Solirubrobacteraceae bacterium (assembly GCA_030447005.1). The sequence continues at coordinate 933 of JAUJME010000173.1, forward strand.
CGTCCCGACGAGGGTGACGGCCGTGCCACGGAGGGTAGCGTTCGAGACTCAGGCGGACCGGCGGTCGCGCTTGGCGGCGTACATCGCGTCGTCGGCGCGGCGCAGCAGGCTCTCGGGATCGTCCGTCCCGCGCGAGACGACCGCGCCGAAGGAGACGCCGAGCGGCGGGTCGGCGCCGTCGCCGCGCTCGGCGAGCGCCTCCTGGATGCGGCCGATGACCTCCTCCGTCTCCGCCTGGCCGGCCTCGATGAGGATGAGCGCGAACTCGTCCCCGCCGATCCGGAACGCGCCGTCGGAGCGGCGCAGGCTGGCCTCGAGGACCCGCGCGACGCGGCAGAGCGCCCGGTCGCCCGCGGGGTGGCCGTGGCGGTCGTTGAGCGCCTTGAAGGCGTCGACGTCGCAGAGCGCGAGCGTGAAGTGACCCTCGTAGCGGGCGGCGCGCGCCGCCTCGTGCTGGAGGTGGCGCATGAACGCGCGGCGGTTGCCCAGCGCGGTGAGCGGATCATGGTCGGCGAGGTAGCGCAGCTCGGCCAGCCGGGCGGCCGACTCGAGCGCCGTGGCCGCCTGGTCGGCGAAGACCCGCAGGGCCTGGAGCGACTGCGTGCTCGGCAGCAGGCGGTCGGCGGGGTCCTCGGCGCGGATGACCCCGAGCAGCTCCCCCGTCGAGGCGGTCAGCGGGACGAGCAGCCGGTGCTCCTGCCAGGCGCCCGGGCCGGTGCCCGAGCGCTCCGACGGCGGGCCGAAGTCGAGCTCGGGGGCCAGCGCGACGGCCTGCACGGCGGTCAGCAGGAAGCAGCCCTGGCGTTCGTGCTCCGGTCGCAGCAGGCGGGCGATCGGCGCCCGGTCGCCCTCCTCGAGCAGGTCGATCGCGACCCGCTCGAAGCCGAGCGTCGCGCGGATGCCGTCGGCGACCGCGTCGAGCAGCTCGCGCGTCGGAGCCGACTCGCGGTGGCGGGAGAAGACGTCGAGGAAGTGCTCGAGCGCGGCGCGGTGGCGGCGCAGGTCGGCCGTCTCGCGCGCGTGGCGCACGACGATCGCCGCGTGGCCGGCGACCGCGACGAGCGCGTCGAGCTCGGCGTCCGACGGGCGGCGGCCGGAGACGGGCTCGTCGACGGCGAGGATCCCCAGGACCTGCCCGTCGGCGTCGCGCAGCGGGACGAAGAGCGCATCCTCGGGATGCCAGGCGTCGGGGTGGTCGGGGTCGACGGCGACGTCGGGGACGTAGGAGAGCGTCTCGTCGGCGGCCCAGTCGTACTGGTCGTGGGGCACGAGGTAGGCGCCGCGGGTCTCATAGCGGTCCGACAGCAGCGGATCCCAGGTGTGCCAGGCGGTGACGTTGCCGAGCAGGGCGGCGCGCGCCTGCTCGGGCCCGTGGACCGTCATCACCTCGAGGTCGTGCCACGCGGGCCGGTAGAGGTTGACCACCACCGTTCGCCAGCCGAGCGACTGGGAGATCGTGCGCGCGATCGCGTCGAGCAGGTGGGGGAGGTCCTCCTCCGACGACGTGACGATGGTCGCCACCTCGAGCAGCCCGACGTGCAGACGCGCGAGCGTCGATAGCTCTGTCGAGTCGTCCACGCCCTCCACCCGGCGGTTATTCTTCCACGTTCCGGAGCGTCGCGACGTGCGGGTATGGTGCGCCGCCGTGACGGGCGAGACGGCCGTGGAGCGGCGCGAAGCGCTGAAGGGGGTGTGGGCTCAGGCGTCCGTCTGCACGAAGTGCCCGCAACTGGCGGCCACGCGGCAGTCCGTCGTCTTCGGCTCGGGCAACGCCGACGCCGACCTGATGTTCGTCGGCGAGGCGCCCGGGGCCAAGGAGGACGAGCGCGGCGTGCCCTTCGTCGGCGCGGCGGGGAAGCTGCTCGACCAGCTGCTGGGGGAGATCGGGCTCGAGCGCTCGGATGTCTTCATCGCGAACGTCCTCAAGTGCCGCCCGCCCCAGAACCGCGATCCGCTGCCGCAGGAGATCGACAACTGCCAGGACTACCTCTTCCGGCAGCTCGAGCTCATCGAGCCGCGCGTGGTCTGCACGCTCGGGAACTTCTCGACCAAGCTGCTGCGCGCCGACCCGACGGGGATCACCAAGCTCCATGGCAAGGCCGAGGTGCGGACGATCGGCCCGCGCGCGGTGCGGCTGTACCCGATCTACCACCCGGCGGCCGCGCTCTACACCCGCTCGCTGCTCGACACGCTGCGCGCCGACTTCGCCCGGCTGCCCGAGCTGCTGGCCATGGACCCGCCGCCGCAGCCCGCGCGCGCCGCCGAGGAGGCGCCCGCCGTGCCCGAGCCGGAGCTGGCGGCCGACCCCGCGGTCGAGCAGGACGTCGCGCGGCGGACGGACGAGCCGCCGCCGGCGGATCAGCTCGGGCTCTTCTGAAGCTCGTCGGCGGTGATCGCGTAGCGCTCGTGGTCGCGCCACTGGCCGCCGACGAGCAGGTAGCGCGGGGAGAAGCCCTCGAGGCGGAAGCCGGCGCTCTTGGCGAGCGCGATCGAGGCGGCGTTGCCAGGCTGGATGTTGACCTCGATGCGGTGCAGGCGCAGCGGACCGAAGGCGTGGGCGAGGACGAGCCCGAGCCCCTCGCGCATGTAGCCCTGGCCGGCGTGACGGGCGTGCGCGTAGTAGCCGAGGAACGCCGACTGGAAGGCGCCGCGGACGATCTGGGAGATGTTGAAGACGCCGGCGATCGCGCCGTCCTGCGAGCGGCAGGCCAGCAGCGTCTCGACGTCGTCGCGGCGGGCGCGCGCGTAGAAGTCGTCGAGCTGGTCGGGGCGCTCGGGCGGGTAGGCCCACGGCCGGTGCAGGTCGCGGCTCTCGCGGATCAGCGCCAGCAGCTCGTCGCGGTCGGCGGCGCGCAGGGGGCGCAGGACGACGCGTCCGGTGGATGCCTCCGTCGCGCTCACGCAGCGTGTCGTATCACGGCGAGCTGGGCCGCGAGCTGCGCGCGCTCGCGCGCCGCCGGCCTGCCCAGCGCCGCACGCGCGGCGGCGCGGGTGGCGTAGGTCAGCAGGAGGGCGGCGTCGTCGAGGCGGCGGGCCGCGCGCCCGCGGGTGCGCGCGACCGCCTCGCGGCGGGTGCGGGCCATCAGGGCGTGCGGCTCGGCGCCGAAGGCGGGGCGGGTGGCGTGGCCGCCGAGGTGCCGGATCCGCAGCCGCGGGTGCAGGACGGTCGGCACCCCCGCGGCGCGGGCCCGCAGGCAGAGGTCGAGGTCCTCGTTGAACAGGAAGTGGCCCGGGTCGAACGGGCCGAGGGCACGCAGCGTGGCGGTGGGCGCCGCGAGGCAGGCGGCGATCGCCCACCCGACCGTCCGCGGGCGCTCGGCGCGCCAGGGCTCGGCGCGCTCGCGCAGCGCGCGCGGCAGCAACGGCGGGTGGACGACCGCGGGCAGCAGCGCGCCGGGCGTGCCGGGGAGCGCGTGCGCCGAGCGCTGGACCGTCCCGTCCGGGTTCAGGAGCCGCGGGGCGTGCAGCGCGGGCGGCCCGGCGGCGGCCGCGAGCGCCGCGAGGCGGGCCAGGCCGTCGTCGAGCAGCTCGCAGTCCGGGTTGAGCAGGACGCTGACGG
>JAUJME010000174.1 GCA_030447005.1 Solirubrobacteraceae bacterium
CTTAGCCGAGGCCGGGCCCGCGACTACGCCGCGGCGCCGCCGCCCTGCGGCCGCGAGGCCGGGCGGGGGGCGAAGATCGCGGCGACAAAGGCCGCCATGATGCCGACCACCTCGACGAGCAGGCTGTGCTCCGGGTGCTCGGGCGGTGCGGGCGCCGGATCGACGACGCGCACGACCGTCTCGACCTGCGGCTGCTCGTAGCCCTGCGGGCCCCACGTGACGTACAGCGCCGTGCTCTCGAGCATGTCGGCGAGCTGGCCGGCCAGGACGAGGTCGGACTCGGAGTGCTCGACGGGCAAGTAGACGCTGCGCATGACTGGCTCCTGAACGAGGGTGGGGTCGTCGAACTTAACGGTCGCCGGCGCGATCGGCTTGAGCTTTTGTCGGTTGCGAAACTCATACATTCGTCGAGCCGTCGGGTGCTCGCGCAACCCTGTGCGGTCCCCATGCCGCTCACGCTGATCACGGGACCCGCCAACGCCGCCAAGGCCGGCGTCGTGCTGGAGCGCTTCCGGGCCGCCCTGGCGCTCGAGCCGCTGCTCGTCGTCCCGACCGCCGCGGACGTCGAGCACTACCAGCGCGAGCTGGCCGGCGGGGGGATCGTCTTCGGCGGCGAGGTGGTCACCTTCTCGCGCCTCGTCGGCCTGATCGCCGAGCGCGCGGGCGTCACGGGGCGGCCGTTGGGCGACGTCGCGCGTGAGCGGGTGGTCCGCGCGGCGGTCGGCGACGTCGAGTTGAGCCGCCTCGCCCGCTCGGCCGCCGCCCCTGGCTTCGCGACGGCGGCCGGCCGGCTGTTCGCCGAGCTCCAGCGCTCGCTCGTCGGCGCCCCGCGCTTCACGCAGGCGATGCGGGCGTGGGGGGAGGCGACCGGCCAGGCCGCCTACGCCGGGGAGGTGGCCGGGCTCTATGCCGCCTACCTCGCCCGGCTCGCGCGCCTCGGCCGGTTCGACCGCGAGGGCCACGCCTGGGCGGCGCTCGACGCGCTGCGCGCCCGGCCGGCGAGCTGGCCCGGGCGGCCCGTGTTCCTCTATGGCTTCGACGACCTCACGCCGACCGAGCTCGACGCGGTCGAGGCCCTCGCGCGGGTGGCGAACGCGGCGGTCACCGTGGCGCTGCCCTACGAGCCTGGCCGCGCGGCGTTCGCCGGCCGCGCGCAGACCGTCGAGACGCTGCGCCCGCTGGCCGCCGAGCACCTCGAGCTCCCCGACCGCTCCGAGCACTACGCCGCGCGGGCCCGCCCCGCCCTCCACCACCTCGAGCGGCGGCTGTTCGAGGGGACGGAGCGCCCGCAGCCGCCCAACGGCGCGGTCCGGCTGCTCGAGGCCGGCGGCGAGCGCGCCGAGGCCGAGCTCGTCGGGGCGGCGGTGCTCGAGCTGCTCGAGGCGGGGGTCGAGCCGGAGGAGATCGCGATCCTCTTCCGCTCCCCCGACGACGCCGGCCCGCTCGTCGAGCAGGTCCTCGCCGGCTACGGCATCCCCGTCGCCCACGACCGCCCCGTCGCGCTCGGGCGGACCCGGCTGGGCGCCGGGCTGCTGGCCTTCGCCCGGGCGGCGCTGGGCGCCGGGACCGCGGAGGACCTGCTGGTGTGGCTGCGCACGCCGGGCAAGCTGCGCGTGCCCGAGCTCGCCGACGCCCTCGAGGCGCGCGTGCGGCGCGGGGAGCGGTCGACCGCGGGGGGGGCGCGCGAGCTGTGGGAGGCCGACCGCTGGCCGCTGCGCGAGCTCGACGCCCTCGCCGCGGCGGCCGAGCGCTCCGACGTCCCCGCCGTGCTCGAGCTGCTCGAGCGCGAGCTCGAGGGGATCTGGACCGCGCCGCACCGGCGCGCCGCCGCGGTCCTCGGCGCCGCGGAGCTCACGGACGCGCGCGTCGCCGCCGCGGTGCGCGGCGCGCTCGCCGAGCTGCGCTCGCTGCACGCCGCGGATCCCGGGCTCGTCCCGTGCGCGGCGGTGGTGCTCGAGGCGCTGAATGGCCTGCGGCTGCGCGAGCGCCCGCCGCGGGCCGCCGCGGTCCTCCTCTCCGACCCGCTGGCGATCCGCGCGCGGCGCTTCCGGGCGGTCTTCGTCTGCGGTCTCCAGGACGGCGCCTTCCCGCTGCGCCCGGGCCCCGAGCCGTTCCTCGACGACGAGGAGCGCCGCGCGCTCGCCCGCGCGTCGGGCCTGCGGCTGCGCGCCCACGAGGACGTGCTCGACCACGAGCGCCATCTCTTCTACGCCTGCGCCTCGCGGCCGGAGGAGGTCCTCTTCCTCTCCTGGCGCTCGTCGGACGAGGAGGGCAACCCGGCGCTGCCGTCGCCGTTCGTCGAGGACGTGCGCGAGCTGTTCGGCGAGGCGCTGTGGGCCGAGCGCGGGCGAAGGCTGCTCGCGGACGTGACCTGGCCGCCGTCCATGGCGCCCACGCCGCTCGAGCTGCGCCGGGCGCGCGCCGCCGCCGCCCCGTCGGAGGAGGAGCCGGCGCCGCTCGCGCCCCCGCGCACGGCGCCCGTGCTCGCCGAGCTCGCCGCCCGCGAGCGGGAGTCCGCGCGCGGACTCGAGGCCTTCGCCGGCTGCGGGGTGCGGTGGCTGGTCGACTCCCTGCTGCGGCCCGGCTCCATCGACCCGGATCCCGAGCCGATGCGCCGAGGGTCCCTGGCCCACGCGGTGATGGAGCGGACGCTGCGCGGGCTGCGCGAGCGCACGGGCTCGGCGCGCGTCTCGCCCGCGAGCCTCCCCGACGCCGAGCGCGAGCTCGCTACGGCGCTCTCCGAGCTCGGCGGCACGCCGGCCGGCGCGCGTGCGCGGGCGGCGCTGCGCGGGCTCGAGGTCGACCTGCGCCGCGCGCTCGCCGCCGAGGCGGCGGCCGACACCGGCCTCGAGGCGCAGCGGCTCGAGTGGGGGTTCGGCGGCGATCGCGACGACGACCCGGCGCTCGAGCTCGCCGAGGGCGAACTCGCGGTGACGGGCCGCGTGGACCGCATCGACGCCGGTCCGGGCGGCGTCGCGCTCGTGCGCGACTACAAGAACCGCACGGTCCATCCGGGCGCGCGGTGGGCGGAGGACGGCCGGCTCCAGGTCGCCCTCTACGCGATCGCGGCGCGCGAGCTGCTCGGGCTGGACCCGCGCGGTGCCGTCTACCAGCCGCTCGCGGGCTCCGACCTGCGCCCGCGCGGCCTGGTCTGCTCGGGCGGCGAGGGCGACTGGGTGGCCACCGACCTCGTCGATCCCGACGCGTTCGGCTGCGCACTCGACGACGCGCGCGAGGCCGCGCTGCGGGCGGCGCGCGACCTGCGCGCGGGCCGGATCTCCGCCTGCCCGGAGCGCTGCTCGCCGCGCGGCTGCGCCCACCCGACGATCTGCCGGGCGGCGCCGTGATGGCCGCCACCGTCGCCGAGGCGCCCGCGACCGGGCGCTCCTTCACCGCCGAGCAGCGCGCGGCGATCCACGACCGCGACGGCTCGCGGCTGCTCGCCGCCAACGCCGGGTCGGGCAAGACCGCGGTGATGGTGGAGCGGTTCGTCGAGGCGGTGCTCGACGACGGCGTGGCGGTCGGGGCGATCCTCGCGCTCACCTTCACCGAGAAGGCGGCCGGCGAGCTGCGCGAGCGGATCCGCCGCCGCTTCTCCGAGCTCGGCCGCCCCGACCTGGCGCGGGAGGCCGAGGGCGCATGGGTCGGGACGATCCACGGCTTCTGCGCGCGGGTGCTGCGCTCGCACCCGCTGGCCGCGGGGCTGGACCCGCGCTTCGAGGTCCTCGACGAGCTCGCCGCGCAGCGCGTGGCCGGCGCGGCGTTCGAGCGCGCGCTCGACGGGCTGGTCCGCGAGCGGGGCGCCGAGGCGGTCGACCTGGCCGCCGCCTACGGGCCCGGGCTGCGCGACCTGGTCACCCGCGCCTACGCCGCGCTGCGCAGCGCGGGCGCGACCCGCCCGCGCCTCACCATCCCGCCCGCGGCGCCGCCGCCCGACCCCGCGCCGTCGACGATGGTCGTCAGCTCCTTGGTCACCGTGACGGTGCGCGCCTTGCCGAGGACCTCGAGGCCGACCTGGTCGAGCTTGAGGCCGACCTCGGCCGAGACGACCTGGGCGCCGGTGAGCACGGCCATGTCCTGCAGCATCGCCTTGCGGCGGTCGCCGAAGCCGGGGGCCTTGACGGCCGCGACCTTGATCGTCTTGCGGATCGCGTTGACGACCAGGGTCGACAGCGCCTCGCCGTCGACGTCCTCGGCGACGATGAGCAGCGGCCGCTGGGCCTGGACGACCTTCTCCAGCAGCGGCAGCAGCTCAGCGAGGGCCGAGACCTTGCCGTTGACGATGAGGACGGAGGCGTCCTCGAGGACGGTCTCCATGCGCTCGGCGTCGGTGACGAAGTACGGCGAGATGTAGCCCTTGTCGAACTGCATGCCCTCGGTGAGCTCGAGCTCGAGGCCGGTCGACTGGCTCTCCTCGACCGTGATGACGCCGTCCTTGCCGACCTTGTCGATGGCGTCGGCGACGAGCTGGCCGA
>JAUJME010000175.1 GCA_030447005.1 Solirubrobacteraceae bacterium
GCGTTCTCGATCGAGGTCGTCGCGCCCGTGAGCTGCTGCTTGACCTTCTGGACCTCGCCCATCGACCCCATTGCGCGCTCGACCGCCTCGCGGACCGCGGCGGCGTCCACGCCCTCGGACTCGCCGCGCGCCATCAGCACCCGCGCGCGGGCGAGCGAGTAGGCGACCTCGAGCGCGAGCGTCGAGCCGTCCTCGGGGTCGAAGCACACGACGAGCTTGTCGCCGTTGTACTCGCGCAGCGTCTGAAGCCTCGCCGGCACCTTCTCCTCGTTCGGCACCACGAGCACCGCGTAGTCGGCGCCCCGCTCCTCGCGGGCGCGGTCGAGCTCCTCGATCGCCACCCGCTTGCTCAGCTTGGCGGTCTTGGCCTCGAAGACGATCCGCCCGCGCGCCGGCCCGCGGCACCCCTCGAGCGCCACGACGATGTCGCCCGTCCGGCGGGTCGTGCCCTTCGTGTCGCCGACCGCGTCGCAGTCGTCGCCCTGGACGACGGCGATCCGGTCGAGCGCCTCGTGGACGGCCTCCTCGAACGTCCGCCCCTTCGCGGTGCCCCGCTCGGCCTCGGCGGCGACCTCCTCGGCGGCCGCGCGCTCGCCGCGCAGCCGCTCGACCTCCAGGCGCAGGGCGGTGATGGTCTCCGTCATCTGCGTCAGCCGCTCGGCCTGCTGGTCGGAGGACTGCTTCATCACCGCCAGCGACGCGCGCTGGAAGCCGGCCAGCGGGTTGTGCTCGGAGTCCGAGGAGAACTGCTTGCGCAGGTCCTCGCGCATCGCCACGCTCGCGTCGGCGAGCAGCGCCTTGACCCGGTTCTGCACCGCGACGGACGACTCGTCGCCGAAGTGACGGTGCAGCGTCTTCGTGACGTGGCCGTGGTCGGGCGAGAAGACCTCGTCGACCTTCTGGTCGAGCCGCTCGGCGACCCGGCGCGCGCGCTCGACGAACTCGGCGTCCAGCGCCCGCGCGGCGCGCTCGAACTCCGCCTTGACGAAGTCGGCGTTCGCGCCGACGTGCTCGCGGTCCAGGACGCGCGCGCCGATCTCCAGCGCGTCCTCGACGACCTTGACGGGATCGTCGCCCGCCTCCTCGCGGGCGCGCAGGAGCCCGACGACCGTCTCGTCGTCGACCACCAGGCCGTCGACGACGACGCGGTTGGCCAGGACGCTGACGCGGGCGGGGCGGAGTGGCGTGGCGGCTTCCATGGGCCGAGCAGCGTCCCACGGGGCCCGGACGGACCGCCCGAGCGGCTGCGCGCCGCCCGAGTACCGTAGGCCCATGGCGACCGACGCGCTCCAGCCCGCGTTCGCCGCCGCCCTCGCCGACGCCGGCGGCGCCGGCGCCCCGCGCAGCGCCACCGCCGGGCTGCGTCGCGCGCTCGCGGGCGCGCTCGCCGCCGGCCGCGCCGAGCTCGAGAAGCCGCGCTCGGGATACCGGGAGCCGGTGCCCGTCGTGGTCGCCTCCGCAGGCGGACACCTCCTCGCCGCCGCGCCACTGGACGCCGCCTTCCGCGCCGATCCCGCCGCCTCCCCGCAGCGGGCGCTGCTGCTCACCGGGGCGCTGGTCGCGGCGCTCGTCGACCTCGCCGGGCCGCTCGCCGCGCCTCCCGCCACCCGGGCCGACCTCCGCGTGCGCGCGGGCGAGTACGAGGGCTTCCTCCTCCTCGCCCAGCCGGCGGGGCCGGTGAGCGCCGCCGACCTCGAGGAGCTCCTGCCGATCGCCTTCGACGAGCGCGCGCGCGAGATCGACCGGCTGCGCGCCCAGGGCCTGGCCGTCCCGGACGCCCTCCTCGCCGACGCGGCGCCCACCCTGCGCGACCCGATCGGCGCCGGCCACCCGCTGCGCGTCGCCGAGGCGGTCGCCCGGCTGGGCGGCGAGCCGGCCGACCCGCGCTCGGTCGACGAGCACGAGGAGGCGGTGCTGCGGCTTCTGGCGGGGGGCAGCGACGGCGCCACCCGGCCCCACGAGGACCCCGACCCCGCCCGCCGCATCGCCCGGCGGATCCTCCAGCGGCTCAACGGGATGGGGAAGTGGGGCGGCTACCACACCGACTTCGCCCACCTCGCCCGTGGGTTCGCCGGCAACGAGCGCGCGCTCGCCCAGGAGGTGGGCGAGGCGCTGATCGCCTCCGGGCTCCTGGCCGAGAAGCCCTCGGTCGGCCAGCGCCACGTCTTTCTCAACCCCCGCCGCGCCGCCGACGTGCACCGCTTCATCGACACGGGGGAGTCGCCGGGCGCGCTGCGGCTCCCGCCGTCCTGATTGGATTAACACCATGTCCGAGCTCAAGGCGCAGGTGACGAACAAGCTCCACACGCTGGCCACCCTCGCGCAGGCCGGGATCATCCGGCCGACCCGCCCCGACCGTCTCGTGGGGGTCGCCACCGCGCTCGTGCGCTGGGGCGCCACGCCGGCCGCGGGCTACGCCGCCTCCGCGCTGCGCTACCCGGACGAGGTGGCGATCATCGACGAGCTGGGGACACTGACCTTCCGCGAGGTCCACGAGCGCTCCAACGCCCTCGCGCACGAGCTGGCCGCCGACGGGATCAAGGAGGGCGACAGCGTCGGGCTGATGTGCCGCAACCACCGCGGCTTCATCGAGGCGGTCGTCGCCTGCTCGAAGCTCGGCACGAGCGTCGTCTTCCTCAACACCGCGTTCTCCGCGCCCCAGCTCGCCGACGTCTCCGAGCGCGAGAAGCCGCGCGCGCTGATCTTCGACCAGGAGTTCACCGACGTCCTCGAGGAGGCCGGCAAGCGCCGCAAGCGCTACATCGCCTGGTCGGAGCCCGACCTCGCGACGAACGACCCGCTGATCGAGGACCTGATCGCCCGCGGCGAGCGCTCGGACCTCAAGCCGCCGTCGCAGCCCGGCAAGGCGATCATCCTCACGAGCGGCACCACCGGCACGCCGAAGGGGGCGTCGCGCTCCCAGCCCAAGTCGCTGGACCCGGCCGCCGCGCTGCTGTCGAAGATCCCCCTCAAGGCGCGCGAGAAGACGATGATCGCCGCGCCCCTCTTCCACTCCTGGGGCTTCGCGCACTTCTCCCTCGGGCTCTCGCTCTCGTCGACCTACGTCCTCAAGCGCAAGTTCGACCCGGAGGCGACGCTCTCGCTGACCGCCCAGCACCGCTGCACCGCGCTCGTGGTGGTGCCCGTGATGCTCCAGCGCATCCTCGAGCTGCCCGACGAGGTGCTCGACCGCTACGACCTGACCTCGCTCAGGGCGGTCCCGGTCTCGGGCTCCGCGCTGCCCGGCCCGCTCTCGCAGCGGTGGATGGACCACTTCGGCGAGAACCTCTACAACCTCTACGGCTCCACGGAGGTCGCGTGGGCGACGATCGCCACGCCGCGCGACCTGCGCGAGGCGCCCGGGACCGCCGGCCGCCCCCCGCGCGGGACGATCGTCCGGCTCTACGACGAGAACGGCAAGCCGGTCGAGAAACAGGGCGACACGGGCCGGATCTTCGTCGGCAACGAGATGCAGTTCGAGGGCTACACCGGCGGCGGCGGCAAGGACGTCATCGACGGGCTGATGTCCTCGGGCGACGTCGGGCACTTCGACGCCGAGGGGCGCCTGTTCATCGACGGCCGCGACGACGACATGATCGTCTCGGGCGGCGAGAACGTCTTCCCGGCCGAGGTCGAGGACCTGCTCGCCGGCCACGACAAGGTCGGCGAGGTGGCGGTCTTCGGGGTCGACGACGAGCAGTTCGGCCAGCGCCTGAAGGCCGTCGTGGTGACCAAGGACGGCCAGCAGCTCACCGAGGACGAGGTCAAGGTCTACGTCAAGTCCAACCTCGCCAACTACAAGGTGCCGCGCGAGGTCGAGTTCATCGACGAGCTGCCGCGGACGTCCACCGGCAAGGTCCTCAAGCGGGAGTTGAAGTAGGGCCTATCTTGGGCCCATGGCCCTGCGCACGGACACCCTCGACCTTCCCCGGCTCTCCCTCTCCTCGGGTCAGGGCCGGCGGCTCGACCTCCACGTCCACATCGACCCGTTCGCCTTCGGCGGGCAGGAGTACGCGGTCGGGCCGGACCTTGTCGAGGCGCGGATCGACGTCTCGCGGATGACGGGCAACGGCTACGCGCTGCGGCTGCGGTTCGCCGCGGAGCTGTCGGGCCCGTGCGCCCGCTGCCTGGAGCCGGCCGGCCCCGGCTACGAGGTCGACGTGCGCGAGGTCCACCAGCCCGGGGGCGGCGACGAGCTCGCCTCGCCCTACGTCGACGAGGAGGAGGCGCTCGACGTGGGCCACTGGGCGCGCGACGCGCTCGCCCTCGAGCTCCCGACGACCATCACCTGCCGGCCGGACTGCGCCGGGCTGTGCGCGGAGTGCGGGGCCAACCTCAACGAGGACCCGGATCACGCGCACGAGCGCGAGCCCGATGCGCGGTGGGCGAAGCTGTCGGAGATCCGGTTCGAGTAGGGGTTTCGCCCGGCCGGACTTCGCTGGCGCTCGTCCTCTGGGCGACGTCAC
>JAUJME010000176.1 GCA_030447005.1 Solirubrobacteraceae bacterium
GGGATCGGGCCGAGGCCCATGATCTCCGGGCGGATCGCCGCGGCGCTCGTGGCGATGATGCGCGCCTTCGGCTTGAGCCCGAGCTGCTGGGCGCGCTCGGCCGACATGATCAGCACCGCCGCCGCGCCGTCGTTGAGCGGGCAGGCGTTGCCGGCGGTGACCGTGCCGTCCTCCTTGAAGACCGGCTTGAGCTGGGAGAGCTTCTCCACCGTCGTGCCGGGGCGCGGGCCGTCGTCCTTGCTCACGACCGTGCCGTCGGGCGTGGTGACCGGGACGATCTCTGCGTCGAAGTGCCCGTCCTCGACCGCGGCGACCGCGCGCTGCTGGGAGATCGCGGCCCACTCGTCCTGGGACTCGCGGGAGACGTTGCAGCGCTCCGCGACGTTCTCCGCGGTGATCCCCATGGGGATGTAGACGTTGTAGGCCGAGCCCTCCGAACCGTCGAGCTGGGGGTGGAACTCGAACTCGCCGCCCGCCGAGCGAGAGACGGCCTCGACGCCCGCGGCGACGTAGGTGTCGCCCTCGCCGGCGGCGATCGCGTGAAACGCCATCCGCATCGTCTGCAGCGAGGAGGCGCAGAAGCGGTTGACCGACGCGGCGGGGACGTGATGGTCGATCCCCGCCAGCAGCGCGGCGTTGCGGCCGATGTTGTAGCCCTGCTCGCCGACCTGGAAGCCGCAGCCCATGTAGATGTCATCGACCGTGGAGAAGTCCACGTCGGGGTTGCGGTCGACCAGCGCCTTCAGGGGGATCGAGGCGAGGTCGTCGGCGCGCACCTCGCGCAGCGACCCCTTGCCGGCCCGCCCGATGGGCGTCCGGATGGCATCGACGATGACGGCTTCAGGCATGGGGAGAACTCCTGTTCGGGTAAGGGAGGATCCTACCGAGGCGCTGCCTCGTACCTCCACCGATGGCCAAGGACACCCCGCCCACCTCCCGCACGTCCCGCACGGCCCGGTTCGGAGGCATGGTCGCCGGCCAGGGCCTGCGCTGGGCGGGCACCAACGCCGCCAACCGCTTCCGCTCGCCCGAGCGGGCCGAGACCGCGTCGGGCGAGCGCGCCGCCGCCCTCGCCCGCGAGCTCGTCGCCCAGCTCGGCCAGATGCGCGGCGCGGCGATGAAGCTCGGCCAGGTCCTCTCGACGATCGACTTCACGGCGATCCCCGAGAGCGAGCGCGAGAACTTCAAGCAGACGCTCGCCGCGCTGCGCGACGACGTCAAGCCCGTCCCCTTCAAGCGGATGCGCCGGCTCGTCGAGGAGGAGCTCGGCGGCCCGCTGAGCGAGCACTTCGAGGACTTCGAGGAGGACGCCTTCGCCGCCGCCTCGATCGGGCAGGTCCACCGCGCGGTGACGCTCGAGGGCCGCCGCGTGGCGGTCAAGGTCCAGTACCCGGGCGTGGCGGAGGCGGTGGAGACCGACCTGCGCAACATGCAGGTGCTCTTCCCGCTGATCAAGCGCCTCGCCCCCGGGCTCGACGTCAAGGCGCTCGGCGCCGAGCTGCGCGAGCGGATCGCCGAGGAGCTCGACTACGAGATCGAGGCGCAGAACCAGCGCGCGGTCGAGCGCGCGTGGCGGGGCCACCCGTTCGTCGTCGTCCCGAAGGTCGACACGACGCTCTCGAGCCGGCGGGTCCTGGTCACCGACATGCTCGACGGCAAGCGCTTCGAGGAGGTCAAGGCGCTGCCCGAGGCCGACCGCGACCGCTTCGGGGAGATCGTCTTCCGCTTCTTCTTCACGACCCTGATGCGCCTGCGCCGCTGCTCGGGGGACCCGCACCCCGGCAACTACCTCCTGCTCGGCGACGGCAAGGTCGGGTTCCTCGACTTCGGGCTGATGCGCGTCGTGCCACAGACCTATCTCGACGGGGAGCGCCGCCTGGCGCGTGCCGTCATCGAGGACGACGCCGCGACGGTCCACGCGCTGATGAGCGACCTCGGCTACCTCCCCGACCCCGGCGAGTTCGAGCCCGAGGCGCTGCTCGGCCAGCTCGCCAGCGCGGGCGAGTGGTACTTCAACCCGGGGTTCCTGCGGCTCTCGCCCCAGTACGTCGCCGACCTCATCGAGCTCTCGAGCTCCCCGCGGTCGCCGTACTTCGAGCTGATGCGGCGCGAGACGCTGCCGCCGGAGGCGCTCCTCATCCGGCGGATGGAGGGGCTCGTGTTCTCCACGCTCGGGGAGCTGCGCGCCGGCGCCGACTGGGCCGCGCTGGGCCGCGAGTTCTTCGCCGACGCGGAGCCGTCGACCGACCTCGGGCGGATCGACGCCGGCTTCTGGGCCTCGCGCGGACTGCCCGCGGCGGCGTAGCGCCGCGGGCGTCCCTCGCGTCCCTACTTCTTGGTGAGCCGCAGGCGGAAGATCCGCTCGCAGTTGCGCAGGCGGTCGGTCGCGTCGGCGCGCACGACGTCGCGCCCGGAGCCGCAGTTGACCGTCTCCCTCGAGCCGTTGGCCGCGTCGATCTGGTCGCGGCCCGCGCCGCCGGAGTAGCGGTTCTTGCCGTCGCCGCCGTCGATCCGGTCGTTGCCGTCGCCGCCGGAGAGGCGGTCGCCGCCGAGGCCGCCCGCGATGCGGTCGTTGCCGTCGCCGCCCGACATGCGGTCGGCGCCCTTGCCGCCCTCCATGTCGTCGCGGTCGTCGCCGCCGTCCATCTCGTCCGCGCCGAGGCCGCCGGAGAGGAAGTTGAAGCCCCCGCCGCCGTCGATCTCGTCGTTGCCGTTGGCGCCGGAGATGTCGTCCGGGCCGCCCTGGCCGTCGAGCACGTCGTCGCCGATCCCGCCGTCGAGGAAGTCGAAGTCGTCCCCGCCGAAGATGCGGTCGTTATCCGAGCCGCCGGAGAGGTCGTCAGGACCGCCCTGACCGAAGATCGTGTCGGCGCCCGCGGCGCCCTGGATGGTGTCGAAGCCGCCCGCGCCGAGTATGCAGTCAGCGCCCTGCAGGGCGCTGATCGTGTCGTCGGCGTTGGAGCCCTGGATGCGGTCGTTCTGCGGCGTGCCGTTGACGTTGCCGCCCTGCGGGCCGGCCTGGATCGTCGTCGCGGCCGCCGGGCACTCCTCGGCGTTCTGGGCGCCGGCCGGCACGGCGACGGCGACGGCGGCGAGCAGCGCGGTGACGCCGGCGCCGAGTGTGGCTCTGTGCATTCGTTCCTCCTGGAAACGGGGTGTCGGATCACCGAGTCGGTACCCCGAGCGGCGGCGCGCCACCCAGCCGTGTGCGCTCCCGAACCTCAGGCCAGGCGCCGGCCGACGAGCGCGGCGTGGGCGGCGACGTTCGCGGCGTAGGCCGGGAAGTCGCGCGCGTAGAGCGCCTGCGGGCCGTCGCAGAGCGCCACCTCGGGATCCTCGTGGACCTCGACGATGATCCCGTCGGCGCCGACCGCGGCGGCGGCCCGGGAGAGGGGCTCGACGAGCCGGCGGTCGCCCGACGCGTGGGAGGGGTCGACGATGACCGGGAGGTGGGAGTGCAGCTTGAGCCAGGGCACGGCGCTGAGGTCGAGCGTGAAGCGCGTGGCGGTCTCGAACGTGCGGATGCCGCGCTCGCAGAGCATCACCCGCTCGTTGCCCTCCTTGAGGACGTAGTCGGCGGCCTGCAGCAGCTCGTCGAGCGAGGACGACAGCCCGCGCTTGAGCAGCACGGGCTTGCCGAGCTTGCCGGCGACCTCGAGCAGGGCGTAGTTCTGCATGTTGCGCGCGCCGATCTGGATGACGTCGGCGTGCTCGGCGATCGCGTCGGCGTGGGTCGTGTCGAGGAACTCGGTCACGACCGGCAGGCCGGTCTCGGCGCGCGCCTCGGCGAGCAGCGCGAGCCCCTCGACGCCGAGCCCCTTGAACGCGAAGGGCGACGTCCGCGGCTTGAAGGCGCCGCCCCGCAGCATCGCGGCGCCGGCGTCACGGACCGCCCGGGCGATCCCGAGCGTCTGGTCGCGGCCCTCCACGGTGCAGGGCCCGGCGATCAGGGCGAAGGTCTCGTTGCCGCCGACCACCCGGCCGTCGACCGAGAAGCGCGTCGCCTCGTGGTGGGCGAGCTCGGAGGAGGCGAGCTTGTAGGGGCGCGAGATCGGGACGACGCGATCCACGCCGGCCATGCCCTCGAGGCCGAGCTGGCCGACCCGCTCGGGATCGCCGATCGCCCCGATCGCGGTGGTCAGCTCTCCCGGCATGACGAGCACGTGGACGCCCGTCGAGGCCAGGCGGGCGCGGACGGCCTCGATCTGGCCGTCGGTCGCCTGGGGTGACATGACGATCATCACAGCCCGAGCTCCCGAACCCCGAGCTCGTCGGCCCCGAGGTGGTGGGCGAGCTCGTGACGGACGGTCCGCGTGACCTGGGCGCGCAGCTCGTCGGGATCGTGGCCGAAGTCGCGCAGCAGCGTGTCGCGGAAGATGATGATCCGGTCGGGGTAGTCGTCGCGGGCGACGCCGTCGCCCTGGTAGAGCCCGTAGGCCCCGTGGCGCCGGCCCTTGTC
>JAUJME010000177.1 GCA_030447005.1 Solirubrobacteraceae bacterium
GGGGACTGGTGGCTGACCTACAACGGCGAGGTCTTCAACCACCTCGCCCTGCGCGCCGAGCTCGGCCCGCGCGAGTGGCGCGGCGGCTCGGACACCGAGACGGTGCTCGCGGCGATCGAGGCATGGGCGGAGGACGCGCTGCCGCGCTTCAACGGCCTCTTCGCGCTCGCCGCGCTCGACCGGGGGCGCGGGCGGCTGCTGCTCGCGCGCGACCGCTTCGGCGTCAAGCCGCTCTACCTCGCCGAGCACGAGGGGACGCTGTGGTTCGCCTCCGAGCTCAAGGGCCTGCTGGCCGCCGGGATCCCGCGGCGCCCGGCGCGCGCGGCGCTCGCGCACGCCGCCCGGATCGGCTGGGTCAACGGCGAGGCCACACACCTCGACGGCGCGCGCAAGCTCCTCCCGGGCCACCTCGCGTGGGTCGACCTCACCAGCGGGCGGATCGAGCAGCGCGCGTTCTACGAGCCCGCCGAGGTGGTCGACCCCGACCGCCGCGCCGCGCTCGCCGCCCTGCCGCGCGAGCGCGCCGAGGCCGAGCTCGAGGAGGCGCTGCGCACCTCGGTCCGCCGCCGGCTGATGGCCGACGTCCCCGTCGGGGTGATGTGCTCGGGCGGGATCGACTCGAGCCTGATCTCGCTCTTCGCCCGCGACGAGCAGCCGTCCATCACCGCCTTCAACGCCGCGATCGCCGACCAGCCGGAGGTCGACGAGGGACCGTGGGCGGCGCGCGTGGCCGGCCACCTCGGCCTCGAGCTCGACACGGTGGCCCTCGACGCCGAGGCCTTCCGCGCCGCCCTCGTGCCGGCCGTCGCCCACAACGAGCACCCGCTCGTGCACCCGGGCTCGGTGCCGATGACGCTGATCGCGCAGCACGCGCGCGCCCGCGGCGTGAAGGTGCTGCTCTCCGGCGAGGGCGCCGACGAGCTCTTCGGCGGCTACGGCTGGCTGCACACGCGCGAATGGGAGGCGCTGCGCCGCCCCGCCGCGCTTCGTGCCGCGCGGGCCGTCGCCCGCCGCCTCCTGCGCCGCCCCGGGCCGCCGCGGAGCCACGGCGAGCGCCTGCGCGGGCCGCTGCCCGAGGCGCGGGCGTTCGAGGACGCCGTCGAGCGCCGCTTGAGCGAGGCCTACGGCCACCCGCGCGGTGGCCGCGCCCTCGAGGCGCGGCTCGCCGCCGACCTGTCCCTGTACCTGCCGCACCTGCTCAACCGCCAGGACCGCTGCACGATGATCCACTCCGTCGAGACGCGGGTGCCGTTCCTCGACCCGGACCTCGTCGCCCTCGCGCTCAACCTCCCGCTCGCGCACCGCGTGCTGCCCGAGCGCAAGGGGATCCTGCGCGACCTCTGCCGTCACCGGCTGCCGATCGGGATCGCCGAGCGCCCGAAGGTCGGCTTCGGCTTCGACACCGACCGCTACATCGCCGGGGCCGCCGACCCGGCCTTCCTGCTCGACGGCCGCCTCCGCGAGGCGCTCGAGGTGCCGCGCGCCGAGTGGCCGGCCTGGCTGGGCGGCGCCATACCGCTGTGCGCCTGGAGCGCCGAGATCTGGTGCCGGCTCGCGCTCGAGGACCAGTCCGTCGCGAGGGTCGAGGAGGACCTGTGGACCGGCCGGTAGCCTGGGCGCCGTGCTGACGCTCCTGGCCGCCGCCGCGGTCGTCGCGGGGATCACCGGGGCGTGGTCGCCGTGCGGCTTCTCGATGGTCGAGACCCTCTCGCCGGCCGGCTACGCGGGCCGGCGCGCGGTCACCGTCGCCGCCTGCCTGACCTTCACGGCGGGCGCCCTCGCCGGCGGGGTGCTCACCTTTGGCGGCCTCGCGCTGCTCGGCGACGCGCTGGGCGCGGGCGGCGCCGCGGCGGCGGGCGTCGCCGCCGCCGTCGCGCTGGCCGCCGCGATCGGCGAGGCGCGGGGCACGCGGATCGCCCCGCAGGTGCGCCGCCAGGTGCCCGAGTCCTGGCGCCGGGTCCTGCCCGTCCCGCTGGCGGCCGGGCTCTACGGGGTCCTCCTCGGGCTCGGCTTCACCACCTTCATTCTCACCTTCGCCGTGTGGGCGCTCGCCGCGCTGAGCGTCGCCCTTGGCGAGCCCGCCCTCGGCGTGGCGATCGGCCTCGGGTTCGGGATCGGTCGCGCGCTGCCGGTGCTCGCGCTCGCGCCGGTCGCCGACACGGAAGCCGGTAGCCGCGCCCACGCCGCGATGGCCGAGCGCCCGGCGATCCTCCGCGGCCTGCGCGCCCTCGACGCCGCCGCGCTGCTCGCCTGCGCCGCCGCCCTGGCCGCCGGCCCGGCGCAGGCCGCCGACCTCATCTCGCGCGCCGGCACGGACCCCAGCGCGGCGGGCGACGTCCTCGCCTACCACCAGCCCGGCCGGGCCGGCGTGCTCGTGCGCGGCGGCGGCCGGGCCCAGGCGCTGCCGGGGCGCTTCCCCGCGGTGGGCGGCGGGCACGTCGCGTGGGTGGAGGGCGACCGGATCGCCGTGGTCCGCGCCGACACGCTCCAGCGCGTGGCCACCGTCCCCGCGCAGGGCGCCGACGCGGTCGCCGTGTCGGACGCGTGGGTCGCCTGGCGCACCGGGGACCGGCTCGTCGCGCGCGCCATCGCCGGCGGCGCGGAGGTCGCCGTCGCCGCGGGCGACACGGGCCGCCCCGCGCTCGACGGCGCCCGCCTCGCCTACCACCAGTCCGGCCGCATCCGTTCGGACCTCCACGTGCTCGACCTCGCGACGGGCGCGCGCGCCGTCCTGGCCAGCGCGCGCCGGGCGCTGCTGCTCAACCCCGTGCTGCTCGGCGACGCGCTCCTCTACGTCCACTCCTCGCGCACCCGGCAGGAGCTGCGGCTGCGCGCCGCCGGCCGCGAGCGCGTCCTCTACTCGCTCGCCCCCACCGGCCGGCGCGACGCCGGCCGCGAGCCCGGGCAGGGCCGCCACCGCCACCGCGGCCGCGTCCCCCGGCAGCCGCCGCGGCCCCGCGCCGGGGTGACCGAGACCCTGTGGACCACCGCGCTCACCCAGACGGTCGCCTACGTGACCCGGCTGCGGGCACGGCGCGGCAACCCGTCGAGCGCGACGCTCATCCGGGTCCCGCGCTGACCGCGAGCGCCTCGAGCACGCCGACGAGCTCGCCCGGGCCGCCGACGACCACGTCGGCTGCGGCCAGCGCCTCCGGCGGGTAGGGGCCGGTCGCGATCCCCACCACGCGGACGCCGTCGGCGCGCGCGCAGGCGATGTCACGCGGCGTGTCGCCGATGACCACCGTGCGCTCGCGCGGCCAGCCGCCGGCCCGCTCGCGGGCGACGGGCGGCAGCTCGGCGCGCGCCTCGGCGTCCGAGCCGAAGCCGCCCTGCCCCTCCGGGAAGTGGTGGCCGATCCCGGCGGCCGCCAGCTTGCGGCGCGCGACGCGCTCGAAGTTCCCCGTCACCAGCGAGAAGCGGAACTCCTCGGGCCGGGCGGCCAGCGCGTCGAGCACCGCGGGGATCCCGGGCGAGACCGTCGCCGAGAGGTCGGCGGGGCAGAGCGTCTCGTAGGCCGCGCAGGTGGCGGCGAGCACGTCGCCGGCGCGGCCGTCGATGACGCCCGGGTCGACGCCCGACGCCTCGAGCAGCGAGCGCGCGATCGCGTTGTCCGTGCGCCCGGCGGCGTCGACCGCGAGCCCCTCGACGTCAACGCCGTGGACGTCGTGGAGCGCCCGCTTGAGCGCGACGGCGTGCTCCGTCGAGGCACGCTGGAGCAGCGTGCCGTCGATGTCCCAGAGGAGCAGGAGGGGCCGGATGCTCAGCGCTCAAAGGAGACGTCGGCCGGCAGCCGCCGCGCGAAGGCCGCGATCAGCCGCGCGCAGGCGTCGACGTCCTCGAGCGCCACCATCTCGACCGGCGAGTGCATGTAGCGCAGCGGCACGGAGACCACCGCGGTGGGGATGCCGCCGCGCGAGATGTGCACCGCGTCGGCGTCCGTGCCCGTCGAGCGCGACGAGGCCGAGACCGTGAAGGGGATCCCCTCCGCCTCGCCCGCCTCGTGGAGCAGCTCGAACACGCGCGGGTCGAGGGTCGAGCCGCGCGTGAGCACCGCGCCCGAGCCGAACTTGTGGGAGCCGAGCTCCTTCTCGTTGGAGCCGGGCGCGTCGGTGGCGAAGGTGACGTCGACCACGATCGCCACGTCCGGCCGCAGGGAGTAGGCGGTGGTGTGCGCGCCGCCGAAGCTGATCTCCTCCTGGGCGACCGCCACCGCGGCGACGTCACCCGACGCGCCGCCGCCCTCGGCGACCAGCCGCGCCGCCTCGTAGGCGACGAAGCAGCCGAGCCGGTTGTCCATCGAGCGCGAGATCACGCGGCCGTTGGGCAGCTCGACGGGGTCGGCGGCGATCACCGCCACGTCGCCGATCCGCACCATCCGCCGCGCCTCGTCGCCGTCGGCGGCGCCGATGTCGATGTGCAGGTCGCGCAGCTCGGGGACCTTCT
>JAUJME010000178.1 GCA_030447005.1 Solirubrobacteraceae bacterium
TCGCGCATGGCGGTCGAGGGCTTCGACGCCGGCCTGCCCAACGGCTCGCCGGCCGACGGGCTCGCGCGGATCATCGCCGAGGCGAACCGCCGCATCCACGACTCGTCGGTCTCCGACGACCGGCTGGCGGGGATGGGGACGACGGTCACCGCCGCCTACGTCGGCGAGGACGACGTCACGATCGCCCACGTCGGCGACTCGCGCGCCTACCTGCTGCGCCGGGGGGAGCTCACCCGGCTGACCAAGGACCACTCGCTCGTGGGGGAGCTCGTCGCGCGCGGCAAGCTCACCGAGGAGCAGGCCGAGCAGCACCCGCAGCGCTCCGTCATCACCCGCGCGCTCGGCCCCGAGCCGGCGGTCGAGATCGACACGGAGGTCTATCCCGCGCGCGAGGGCGACGTCTTCCTGCTCTGCTCCGACGGGCTCACCGACATGGTGGGGGAGGGGGCGCTCGCGCCGATCCTCGGCCGCTCGGGCTCGCTCGCCGACGCGGGCCGCCGGCTCATCTCGGCCGCCAACGACGCGGGTGGCCGCGACAACATCACCGTCGTCCTCTTCCGCCTCGAGGCGGTCCACCCGCGGGGCGCCGACCCCTCGGAGCAGCCGACGGAGGTCGGCGAGGGGGCGGTGAGCACGGACGACGTCGCCGCGGCGGTCCGCGCCGCCGAGGCCGAGGAGGCCGCGGAGGCCGAGCGGCGCGGCGGGCCGGTGGCGCTCGTCGAGGCGCCCGCGTCGGCGATGGGCGCGCCGGAGACGACCGCCATGCCGGTGACCCCGCGGCCGCCGCGCGCCGAGGGGCCCGCCACCGCCGGCGGCGGAGCCGCTCCGCCGCCGCCGGAGCGCCGCCGCCGCCGGCTGCGCTTCGGGCCGGCCGCGCTCTTCCTCTTCCTGATCGCCGTCCCGGTGATCAGCGGCATGCTGCTCGCCCTGCGCGCGGCCTACTTCCTGGGCACGGACCCCGCCGACGGGCGGACGATCACCGTCTTCCGCGGGTTGCCCTACGAGCTGCCCGGCGGCATCCGGCTCTACCAGCGCTACGGCGGCTCGGGGGCGACGATCGACACGGTGCCGCCCGCGCGCCGCACCGTCTTCACCGACCACAAGCTGCGCACGCGCGAGGACGCGATCGAGATCGTCGAGCAGCTCGAGCTGGGGCGCGCGGCGCCGTGAGGGGTGCGCGCAACCGCGAGCTGCTCGCCCTCGTCCCGGCCTCCCTCCTCGTCACCGCCGGGTTCGCGGCCGTCTTCCTCTCCCAGGACGACGCGCTCTCGACCGCCGCGCGCTCCCAGGACGAGCTCTCGAGCCTCTCGCTGACCATCGGGGCCGTCTTCCTCGGGCTCTGCCTCGCCGTCCACATCGTGCTGCGGATGACCCTCCCGCACGCCGACCCGTACCTGTTCCCGCTGGTCGCCGTGCTCGCCTGCTTCGGGCTCGTGGTCATCTACCGGATCGACGCCGAGCTCGCCCGCACGCAGGCGCAGTGGTTCGTGATCGGGATCGTGCTCTTCGTCGCGACGATCGTCTTCCTGCGCGACTTCCGCAAGCTCGAGCGCTACCGGTACACGATCGCGGCGGCGGCGCTCTTCCTGCTGCTGCTCCCGCGCGTGCCGGGGATCGGCCAGCAGTCCAACGGCGCCTACCTCGGCGTGGGCATCGGCCCCGTCTCCTTCCAGCCGGCCGAGCTGGCCAAGATCGCGATCGTCGTCTTCCTGGCCGCCTACCTCAAGGACACGCGGCAGGTCCTGGTCCTCGGGGCGCGGCGGTTCCTGGGGATCACGATCCCGCCGCTCAAGCACTTCGGGCCGGTGCTGGTGATCTGGGGGACGACGATGTTCATGCTCGTCTTCATCCGCGACCTCGGGTCGTCGCTGATGTTCTACGGCGCCTTCCTCGCGCTGCTCTACGTCGCCACCAGCCGGCTCTCGTTCGTGACGATCGGCCTCGCGATGTTCGCCCTCGGCGCGTGGTTCATCGCCTCGCCGGCGGGGCGGATCCTGCCGGGAACGGGCCAGGTCGAGGACCGGGTGAGCATCTGGCTCGACCCGTTCGAGAAGGGCGTCGTCGAGCGGGAGGGCTACCAGCTCGCGCAGTCGCTGTTCGCCCAGGCCGACGGCGGGCTGTTCGGGACGGGCTTCGGCCAGGCGCTGATCGCGCTGCCCGACGGGCGCCCGATCCTGCCGGTCGCCGAGACGGACCTCATCTACGCGGTGATCGTCAACGAGCTCGGGCTGGTCGGCGCCTGCGGGCTGATCCTCGTCTACCTCCTGTTCGCCGAGCGCGGCTTCAAGACCGCGATGCTCGCCCGCGACTCGTTCTCCAAGCTGCTGGCCACCGGGCTGACCGCCGTTCTGGCGCTCCAGGTCTTCGTGATCGTCGGCGGGGTCACGCGGGTGATCCCGCTGACCGGCGTGACGCTGCCGTTCGTCTCCTACGGCGGGTCGTCGATCGTCGCGAACTTCGTCCTGCTCGCCCTGCTGCTGATGGTCTCCGACCGCGCGCGCCGCGAGGCGCTGGAGCCGGCGTGAACCGCCCGATCATCCGGCTCTACGGGCTCGTGATCCTGCTCTTCGGCCTGCTCGTCGCGTTCACGTCGCGCTGGACGGTCTTCGAGGCCCAGGCGCTGCGCGACAACCCCGACAACCGCCGCCAGGTGCTCGCCGAGCAGAAGATCCGCCGCGGGACGATCCGCACCGCCGACGGCCAGGTGATCGCCCGCAGCCGGCGCGGGGAGGGAGGCGTCTACTCGCGCAGCTACCCGCTCGGCGCGCTGTTCGGTCACCCCGTCGGCTACTCCTACACGTCGCTCGGGCGCTCGGGGTTCGAGCAGTCGGCCAACGAGGCACTCACCGGCACCTCCGACGAGCTGGTCACCGTCTTCGAGTCGCTGATGGGCCGCCGCCGCGAGGGCTCGGACGTCATCACGACGCTCGACTCGCGCGCCCAGCGGATCGCGATGGACGCGCTGGGCGGCCGCAAGGGCGCCGTGGTGGCGATCGAGGCCGACACCGGCGCGGTGCGCACGATGGCGTCCTCTCCCGGCTTTGACCCGAATGGCCTCGACGACCGCGCGACCTTCCGGGCGCTGGCCACCGACAACGAGGCGCGCCGGCTCGTGAACCGCGCGACGCTCGACACCTTCCCGCCCGGCTCGACCTTCAAGGTGGTCACCGCCGCGGCCGCTCTGGACTCCGGGCGCTACCAGCCGTCCTCGCCCGTGGAGGGGCCGGCGACCAAGGTGGTCTCCGGCGTCGAGCTCCAGAACTTCAACCAGCAGGACTTCGGGACGATCGACCTCACCACCGCGCTGACGCGGTCGGTCAACACCGTGTGGGCGGAGGTCGGCGTCTCGCTCGGGCGCAACACCATGCAGGAGTACATGGAGCGCTTCGGCTTCTACGAGAAGCCCGAGCTCGACTACCCGGAGGGACAGATGCTCGCCAGCGGCGTGCGCAAGCGCCGCGGCCTCGTGCCGGTCACCAGTGGGTCGGTCGACCTCGGCCGCGTGGCGATCGGGCAGGGCGACCTCCAGGTCACGCCGATGCAGATGGCGATCGTCGCGGCGACCGTCGCCAACGGCGGGCGGCGGATGAAGCCCTTTCTCACCCAGCGGATCGTCGACCCCGACGGCCGCACCGCCGAGCGCGCCTCGCCCGAGGTCTCCGAGCGCGTGATCAGCAAGGACGCGGCGCAGAAGCTCGGCGTGATGATGCGCAGCGTCGTGCGGGAGGGCACGGGCACCGCGGCGGCGCTCACCGGCGTCGAGGTGGCGGGCAAGACGGGCACCGCCGAGATCAACATCGAGCAGCGCATCAACGACCCGTGGTTCATCGGCTTCGCGGGCGACACCGCGGTCGCCGTCGTGCTCGACCGCGTCCCGCAGGGCACCGGCGGCGAGGTCGCGGCGCCGATCGCCAAGCAGGTCCTCCAGGCCCTGGGTGAGCGGTAGACCCGTGCAGAACATCGTTCGCGACACGGTGATCGACGGCCGCTACCGCGTCCGCAACCGGATCGGCTCGGGCGGGATGGCCGACGTCTACTGCGCGACGGACCTCCAGCTCGGCCGCGCCGTCGCGCTCAAGCTGCTCTACCGGCGCTTCGCCGAGGACGAGGAGTTCGTCGAGCGCTTCCGCCGCGAGGCCTCGAGCGCGGCGGGGCTCCAGCACCCCAACGTGGTCGGCGTCTTCGACCGCGGGGAGTGGGACGGGACCTACTACATCGCGATGGAGTTCCTCGAGGGTCGCAACCTCAAGGAGATCGTGCGCGACGAGGGGGCGCTGCCGCCGGCCCGCGCCGTCGACCTCATCGGTCAGGTGCTGCGCGCCGCGCGCTTCGCGCACCGCCGCGGGATCATCCATCGCGACTTCAAGCCCCACAACGTCATCGTCGACGCCGACGGGCGCGCGAAGGTCA
>JAUJME010000179.1:0-2238 GCA_030447005.1 Solirubrobacteraceae bacterium
GCCGTCACCCGGGACGGCAAGACCATCAACTCGACGCTCACCTCCAACCGGCTCTGAGCGCGTTCGCGGCGCCCCGGCCCGGGGGCGCCGCTTCAGGGCACGAGGACCGAGCGGCCGACCACCCGGCCGGCCGCGAGGTCCTCGAGGACCCGCTCCGCGTCGCCGAGGGGGGCGACCTCGTGGATGACCGGCTCGAGCCGTCCCTCCGCCGCGAGCGCCAGCACGTCGGCGAGCTCGGCGTGGGTGTTGCCGACCGAGCTGCGGATGCTGAGCTCGGGGACCACGAGCGCGAGCGGGCTGACCTCGAAGGCGTCGAACGAGTAGCCGACGAAGACGAGCCGCCCGCGCTTGCCGAGCGCGGCGACCGACTCCCGCATCGTCTCGCCCGTCCCGACCAGCTCGAAGACCGCGTCGGCTCCCCGCCCGCCGGAGGCGTCCTTGACCTGACCGGCGACCCGGCCGTCCGCCGCGTCGATCACCACGTCGGCGCCGAGCGCCCTCGCGCGCTCGAGCTTGGCCGTGGACCGGCTGACCGCGATCACCCGGACGCCGGCCAACCTCAGGATCTGGACGAGCGAGAGGCCGACGCCGCCGCAGCCATAGACGACCGCGCTGTCGCCCACCGCCAACTCCGCGACCGCGAGGGCGTGCAGGGCGGTGGTGGCGCTGCAGCACAGCGGCGCGACCTCCGGTGCGCTGAGCCCGTCGGGGATCCCGACCAGCGCGCTGGCCGGAACGCAGACGTACTCGGCGAAGCCGCCGTCCGTCACGAACGCGAGGAAGCCCTCGGGCGCGTCGCAGAGGTGCTCGGCGCCCGTCCGGCAGGGGCGGCAGTGCCGGCATGGGTGGAAATAGTGCACGGCGACGCGGTCCCCCGGTGTCCAGCCGCTCACCCCGTCGCCCAGCTCGGCGACGCGGCCGGCGACCTCGTGGCCGAGGACGATCGGTGTCTTGGCCGGCGTCAGCAGCCCTTCGCGGAAGTGCAGCTCGGTGCCGCAGACGCCTGCCGCCTCGACGGCGACGAGGACCTGCCCGGCGCCCGGCACGGGCCGCTCGATGTCCTCGAGGGTGACGGCCCGGCCGGGCCCGTGGAACTGGACGGCGCGCATATGGCTCCCTTCGCTGGCGTGACCCAGATCAGGTTCGACGGGTCGGCGCTAGGCAGCGCCCTCTCAGCCCCTCGGACAGGGACCCCCCGGTATGGACGAGATGGTGAGGCTAGTGCATGGCAGGGCCGCCCGCCGGGAAGCACCCCACCATGGACGCCTCCACCTCACGCCCCCTCGCCGTCGTCACCGGCGCCTCGAGCGGCATCGGCCTCGAGCTCGCCAAGCAGTTTGCCACCAACGGGTTCGACCTGGTGATCGCCGCCGAGGACGCCGAGCTCGATTCCGCCCGCGCGGAGCTGGCGGCGCTCGCCGGGCAGGTCGAAGCCGTCCGCGCCGACCTGGCGACGGACGCCGGCGTCGACGAGCTGTGGAGGCACATCGAGGGGCTCGGCCGCCCGCTCGACGCCATCGCGCTCAACGCCGGCATCGGCGCCGGCGGGCCCTTCGCGGAGAACGAGCTGGCCAAGGAGCTCCGGGTCATCGAGCTCAACGTCCGCGGGACGGTGCACCTCGCCAAGCACGCGGTGCAGGTCATGGTCCCCCGGGGCCAGGGCCGGATCATGTTCACGTCGTCGATCGCCTCGACGATGCCGGGCACCAACCACGCGGTCTACAACGCCTCCAAGGCGTTCGTGCAGTCGTTCTCCGTGGCGATCCGCCAGGAGCTCAAGGACACCGGCGTGACCGTCACCTCGCTCATGCCCGGCCCGACGGAGACGGAGTTCTTCGAGCGCGCCGAGCTCACCGACACGCCGATCGGCGACCGCCGCGTCCAGGACGACCCCGCGCAGGTCGCCGAGCAGGGCTTCAAGGCGATGATGGCGGGCCAGGAGCAGATCGTCGCCGGCTCGCTGATGACCAAGATCCAGGGCCGCACCGGACGCTTCGTCCCCGACACCGTCAAGGCCAAGGTGCACGGCCTGATGGCCAAGCCGGGCGTCAAGTCCGGCGACGACCAGTAGACCGGCCGCGGATCAGGGCGCGGCTGCCGGCTGCGCCCCCCGCGCCACCACCGTGGTCACCGGCAGGCCGAGGCCCGCCACCTTGTGCGGCAGGTCGAGCCGCATCCAGCGCGACACCCGCTTGGGCAGCGTCGAGAGGATGATCTCGTCGAAGCCGTGGAGGTTGA
>JAUJME010000179.1:2338-4395 GCA_030447005.1 Solirubrobacteraceae bacterium
GACACCCGCTTGGGCAGCGTCGAGAGGATGATCTCGTCGAAGCCGTGGAGGTTGATCGCGTCCTGGATCGCCGCGAGCGGCTCCGAGACGCCGATCATCCCCTCGACGGGCGCGCCCGCCGCCTCCTCGAGCAGCGGCAGCGCCAGCTCGAGGACGGCCTCGGCCTCCGAGCTGCTCTGGTCCTCGGGATCGACGTAGGTGTGCAGCCCGTGGGTGATGCCGGGCACCAGCAGCGTGAAGGTGCACGGCGGCCGGGCGGTGCGCTCGCGGACGGCGTCGAGCAGGGCGGGCGTGGCGGCCGTGCGGTTTGCGACGACGAGGACGCGGGCGGAGGACTCCATGGCGATTCCTCTCCTTCGAGCGGTTGTGCGCCAACCGTACTCCGGCCGCGGCGGATTGGGAAGCGCTCCCTGGCTAGAGCTCGACCGCCCGCCCGCCCGTGAACCCGTCGCCGCCGGCGATCTCGTCGACGAGCGCCTGGGGCACCGGCCGGTCGGCGGTGACCGCCAGTCGGCGGAGCCCGGATCAGGGCGCGGCCGCCGGCTGCGCCCCCCGGGCGGTCACGGTCGTCACCGGCAGGCCCAGCCCGGCCACCTTGTGCGGCAGGTCGAGCCGGAGCCAGCGGGAGACGCGGTTGGGCAGCGTCGAGAGGATGATCTCGTCGAAGCCGTGGAGGTTGACGGCGTCCTGTATCGCCGCGAGCGGCTCGGAGACGCCGACCATCGCCTCGACGGGCGCGCCGGCCGCCTCCTCGAGCAGCGGGAGGGCGAGCTCGATGATCGCCTCGGCCTCGGTCGTGCTCTGGTCCTCGGGGTCCATCAGCCCGTACATCAGCAGCGCGCCGTTCGGGACGAGCAGCGTGAACGCGCACGGCGGACGGGCGGCGCGCTGGCGCACCGCTTCGATCAGGGCGGGGGTGGCGGCCGTGCGACTGGCGACGACCAGGACCCGGGCGGTGGAGGACTCCATGCGACTTCTCCTCGTGACGTGTCGCCCCGGGACCCTACTGCCGCCGGGCCGCCCGGCGAAGTCTCCTACAGCTCGACCGCCCGCCCGTCCGTGAACCCGTCGCCGCCGGCGATCTGGTCGACGAGCGCTTGGGGCACCGGCCGGTCGGCGGTGACCACCATCACCGCGAGGCCGGAGCCGGCCTCCGTCTCGCCCTCGTCGGGGACCGCGCCGACCGCGGCCGAGTGGATGTTGATCCCGTGCTCGCCGAAGACGGTGCCGACGCGGCCGATCATCCCCGGCACGTCGCGGTAGCGGAACAGCGCGACGTGGCCGCCGAGCTGGAGGTTGAAGCGCTCGCCCCAGACCTCGAGCAGGTGCGGGCGGTTGCGGTGGCCGACCGTCGTCCCGACCACCCGGGTGCGCGTCTCCCCCGCGACGATCGTCACCCGGACGAGGTCGGAGAAGTCGCGGGCGCTCGTGCGCTTGGTCTCGGCCACCTCGATGCCGCGCTCGTGCGCGACGGACGGCGCGTTGACCGCGTTGAGCTCCTCCTCCGTCTTGCCGGCCAGCACGCCGAGCAGGACCTCGACGCTCAGCGGGCGCACGTCGCGCTCGGCGAGGCGGCCGAGGTACTCGACCTCGACGCGATCGACCGAGGAGCCCTCGACGAGCGCCATCGCGAGCTTGCCCAGCGAGCGGCTCAGCCCCAGGAACGGCCCCAGGACCTCGAGGTCCTCCGCCGCCACCGCGGGGACGTTGACCGCGGTGGTCACGCTGCCGCCGGTGAGCGCCGCGACGACCTGCTCGGCGGCCTGGTAGCCCGCGCGGTCGGTGGCCTCGGCGGTCGAGGCGCCGAGGTGCGGGGTGACGACGACGTTGGGATAGCCGAACAGCGGATGCTCCGTGATCGGCTCGGAGCGGAAGACGTCGAGCGCCGCACCGCCGGCCTTGCCCGAGTCCAGAGCGGCCTTGAGGTCCTCGTCGACGATCAGCGGCCCGCGGGCGACGTTGAGGATCCGCACGCCGTCCTTGCACTTCGCGAGCGCCTCGGCGTCGAGCCAGCCCTCGGTCTCCGGCGTCTTGGGCAGGTGGAGGGTGAGGAAGTC
>JAUJME010000180.1 GCA_030447005.1 Solirubrobacteraceae bacterium
CCCGCATGAAGAAGGTCGAAGCGTTCATCCGGCACGAGGCGTTCGAGCCCATCCGCACCGAGCTCCTGAGCCTGGGGTTCCCCTCGCTCTCGATCTCGGAGGTCAAGGGCTCGGGCCGCCAGAAGGGCATCACGGAGCGCTACCGCGGGGCGGAGCTGACCAACTACCTCCGCCCCAAGGTCAAGCTCGAGTGCGTGGTCGCCACGCACGACGTGCAGACGGTGGTGGAGACCATCCTCAAGCACGCGCGGACGGGCTCGATCGGCGACGGGAAGGTCTTCGTCATGCCGGTGGAGGAGGCCTACCGGATCCGGACGGGCGAGTCGGGCGAGGAGACCCTCCAGGCCCACCCGGACGCCGCGGCGGCGGCGCCGGCGTGAGGTCCGCGGGCCTCGCCGGCTCCGGGGCCCGCGCACATCACGGAATGGAAGCCCGGTCGCTCGGCGACGCCTCGCTCGTCGAGCGGCTGCGCTCCGTCCACCTGCGGATGGTGGACGCGGTCCTCGGCGGCGAGGGGCTCGGGCGGGTGGCGCAGATCGCCGCCCGCTCGGCCGGCGGGCCGGTGGCGATCGTGATCCCGCGGCTCGGCACGGCGGCGGCCTCTGACCCCGAGGTCGATCTCGCCCTGCTGCGCCGCTACGTCGCCGACCGGGTGCGCGACCGGCCCGCGCCGGTCCCCGACCGCGTGGCGCTCGAGGTGCCGATCCGGTCGGGCGAGGAGACGATCGGCGCGGTGGTGCTCCTGGCCGCCGCCGGGGCCCCGGCCTCCCCCGACGCGACGGAGCTCCTGCACCTCGCGGCGGTGGCCTCGCTCACCGAGGTCGCGATCGAGGAGGCCCGCGAGGAGGTCGAGCAGAACCTGCGCGGCTCGTTCCTCGAGGAGCTGCGCGCCGCCAAGGAGCTCGACCCCCGCGAGGTCGTCCGGCGAGCGGGTCGCTTGGGTTCGGACTTGTCGCGTGGCGTCGTCGTGCTCTGCGCCGAGCTGACCACGGACCGTCCGCGCCACGTCGTCGCGACGATCTCCGGCGAGTACGCGGGCGCGCTCGCCCAGCACATGGACGGCCGCGTCTACGCGCTGCTGCCGGCCACCGGCGCCGACGACGCCCCGGAGGCCACCGTGGCCGCCGCGCGCGAGCTGGCGGGGAAGCTCCAGCGCCACGGCACGGTCGGGCTGTCGAGCTTCTACGCCGACCCGGCCGAGCTCGGCCGGGCGATGCAGGAGGCCGAGCTCGTCCTCGACGTCCTGCGCCGCTCCGACGGGGCGGGTGGGCCGATCCCCCGCGACATCGGGACGGGCACCTACCGGCTGCTGTTCCGGGTGCTCGCCTCCCACCCCGAGGAGGTCCGCTCCTTCTACGAGGACACGGTGGCGGCCATCGTCTCCTACGACGACCAGTACGCCACCGACCTGGTCGGGACGCTCGAGGCCTACCTCGAGCAGAACTGCAACATGAACGCCACCGCGGCGACCATCTTCGCCCACCGCCACACGGTCGCCTACCGGCTCGAGCGGGTGAAGGAGCTCACCGGGCTCGACCCGATGCAGTCCGAGGACCGCGAGCGGCTGGGCCTCGGGCTCAAGGCCCACCGGATCATCGCGCCGCGATTGCCCAAGTGACGTCGTCCAGAGTCCGAGCGCCAGCGAAGGACGGCCGGACGAAACGGTCCTATTCGAGAATTGGGGTCCTGCGGCCCATTGCCCGGCGCGGGGGGCCGCCGTACCGTCCGCGCCACGATGCGGATCGTCCTCGCGCTGGCCATCTTCGCCCTGCTGAGCGTCGCGAGCTCCGAGCGCGCGCGCGACCGCGTGGGGGACACCCTGGGCATCGGGCAGGCGGCCGCCCCTCGCGGGCTGGCCGGCGACGCGCCGCCCGAGTACCGCCAGATCCTCTCCACCTTCGACTCGGCCGCCTCGGCCGGGGGCCTGCGCGAGCGCGCCGGCGTGCTCCCCGGGGTGTTCGGTACGGGGCCGCGGTCGAGCGGCGCCGCTGGCGGCGAGGCGGCCGGCCCGCGCCCCTTCGCCGACGTCGGCGCGCCGCGGGAGGTGGCGCGCGTCAAGCGCGACATCCGCGCCGGGCTGCGCCGCGTCTCGGCGGTCACCGGCCGCGCGGCGCCCGACCCGGCGCGCGCGGCCGCGGCCCTCGAGCGGGTCTACTCGCGCCGCGTACTCGCCGCCACCGCGGCCGAGGCGCGCGTCGCCCTGGCCCGGCGGCTCGCCGGGGTCGGCGCGCGGGCGCCGCAGCGCGTCCGGATCGCCGCCTTCCACGGCGTCTTCGTCGCGGGCACCCGCGCGGTCGCCGTCCTCGACTACGCCCGGGCGATCCGCGACGCGGCGGGTGGCGGCGGCTGGCGCCGGCTGCCGCTCGAGCGCTGGGAGATCGCGGTGCGCCGCGAGGGCGGGCGCTGGCGCTTCGAGCGCGGGCTCGACAACCGCTAGTTGCGCGAGCGCTCCCAGCCGGCCTGCGAGTCGCGGTAGACGAGCTCGCGCATGCGGTTGATCGGGCCGGTCGGCTCGAGCCCGCCGCCCGTGTTCCACGGGTTGAACTGCATGGCGTCGAGGTCCTGCGGCAGCCGGTCGCCCACCCTCAGCGTCGCGACGGCGGTCAGCCGGCCGTTGACCGGCGCGACGCCGATGTCGTAGGCGAGCCTCCCCGTCGCCGCGGCGGCGGCGAGGTCGTCGAACTCGGTCTCGCCCGAGGACGGGCGCGGCGAGCCGGCCGACAGGCGGGCGCCGACCAGGAAGGCGCCGCCCTCGCCGCGGAACGTCAGCACGCTCGAGTACGGGCGCTCGAAGTAGCCGCGGCCCGGCAGGAACAGGTGGTGGACGACCGCCCCGTCGCCCGACGTGACGAGCAGCAGATCCTGGTGGCGGCCGGGGCCGTGGGCGCCGGTCAGCCGGATCGCCATCCCGTGGATGTCGGGGGAGGCCTCGGGCAGGCCGATCGAGCGCGAGAAGCGCACGAGCCCGGAGTGGGTGGCCGGGCGGGTCAGGAAGGGGACGCCGGCGAGCAGGTCGGGCCGCGGGGCGCCGCCGTGGACCTCGAGCTCGGCCTCGTGGACGACGCCGTAGGGGTGCAGGCTCTTGGCCGAGCGCAGGCGCGAGACGGCGCCGAAGACGCCACCGACCACGGTGCCGGCCGCCTCGATTCCGGCGCGGGCGGGGGCGGGCAGGCCGCGGGTGGCGAGTCGCTCGGTCATGGCGGGAGGCCTACCCCCGCGCCTTCGCGGGCAAGCCGTCGCGGGCCGGGGGCGACGCGCCGGCGCTCGGCGCCCCTACCGGTCGCCGCTGCCGCCGCCGGGCCCGGTGCTCGCGGCCGACTTCTCGCGGATGACCTCGCCGTTCTCGCCCACGCGCGCGTCGACCGGCTCGTCGCTGATGCGTACGCGGAAGCTGCCCGAGCCCTTGGAGCCCGCGGCGAGCCGCGCCTTGCCGTCGAGGCCGGGGGCGACCTCGTAGTCGATCGTGTAGGCGCCGGGCTCCACGGCGGTGAGGCGGAAGGCGAACTCCTTCGTCTGGCCCGGGCGCATGCTGCCCAGCGCCCAGGTGTTCGTGTAGGAGGTCGCGCCGCCGTCGGGCCCCTTGTCGACGATCCACACCGGCCGCTCGTTGTCGGCGAGGCGGGCGTCGTCGACGGACTGGCCGAAGGAGGAGGCCGCGCCGCCGGGCATCTTCGGGCGCGTCTTGACGGTCAGCGCGACGTTGGGGACGGTCTTCGAGTCGGCGTTGCGCACGCGGATGCGCATCGTCGTGCGGTCGGCGACCTGCTGGCTCGACGGGAACGACGCCTCGACGACGTTGACCTTGAACGAGCCCCGCGGCTCGTCGGCGTCCTGGCGCTTGGAACCGCCGCCGCAGCCGGCGGCCACGACCGCGGCGAGGGCGCAGACCGCGCCCAGCTGGACCCTCATCGGGCGTCTCCCCTCCATGAGCGGCGCGAACATACCACCGGGGCGGACGGCGCGGAGCCGGTTGCGCCATGGACGGTTCCCGGTTGGCAGCGCGCGGAGCCGTGCCCTACTCTCCCCGGGAGTTGTCCGCACGACGGGTCGCATGGGCGAGCCGTCCGGGAAGAGAGAGAACACGCCAATGGTCCGCAACGTCGCCGATCGAGCCTTCCTGCCGGCCAAGAGCCTGCTCGAGGAAGTGGGCGACATGATGATCCTGACGGGCAAGACGATCGTGTCTGCGCTGCGCCCGCCGTACCCCTACGGCGGCGAGTTCGTGGGCCAGTTCCTCTTCGCGCTGAAGCTCTGCTGGTTCCCGCTCGTCGTCTCCACGGTCGCCTTCGGCTACGGCGCCCCGGGCCTGCAGGCCGCCAACTTCCTGGTCCTGTTCGGCGCCCT
>JAUJME010000181.1 GCA_030447005.1 Solirubrobacteraceae bacterium
GGTTGGCGGCGAGGTTGTGGGCGATGCGGATGAGCCACGGACGCAGCGGCCGGCCGTCGGACTCGCGCTGCGCGCGCTCGAAGTGGCGGTAGGCCTGCAGGAAGGTCTGGGTGGTCAGATCCTCGGCGTCGTGGTGGTTCCCGACGCGGTAGTAGGCGTAGGAGTAGACGTCGCGCAGGTGAGCCTCGTAGAGCGCGGTGAACTCGTCGTCGAGCTGGGCCTTCGCCTTCGTCGCCTCCACGCGTGCAGCCTAGACCCGGCTCACGCCGCCGCTCGGGTCCTCCCGCTCACGGGGGCGTCGGCGACGGTCGCGCGGCGCAGCGCCGGCTCGCCGCCGAGCCACTCCCACTGCAGGGCGACGCAAGGCCAGATCCGGTCGGTGACCGCCTGGGCGAGCTGCCGCGAGGGCTGCTCGACGCGGGGATAGGTCAGCGGTCGGCCGGCGCGGATGGCGACGCGGTGCGGCCGCACGCGCCAGCCGCGGCGGACCGCCTCGGTGCCCAGGACGGCGAGCGGTACCACCGGCGCGCCGGTCTCGAGCGCGAGCCGGCCGACGCCGCGCCTGGGGTCGCCCAGCGCGCCGGGCCGGACGCGCGTGCCCTCGGGGAAGATGAGCACGCAGTCGCCCCGCTCGAGGATCGCCCGGGCGGTCGTGAGCATCTCCTGATCCCCCGCGCCGCGGTCGACGGGGAACGCGCCGAGGCTGTTGAGCAGCCACGCCAGCGGGCGATTGGCGAAGAGCTCCTTCTTCGCCACGTAGTAGACGGGGCGCCGGCTCATCATCGCGAGCACGAACGGGTCGAGGAACGAGCGATGGTTCGCCGCGAGGATCAGCGGGCCGTCGGCCGGCAGGTGCTCGCGCCCGTGGCGCTGCATCCGGAAGTAGACGTGGAAGAACGGCTGGAGGACCGCGCGCACGATCCAGTACACGAACCGGTTGACGCCGGTGGTCCGAGCGCGCTGATGAAGGGCGGCGGCGTCCATGGCCTCCCTGCCGATACTCCGCCACTCGCACGGCGTTACAGTGCTCGCAGCCGATGGCCGTCGACCCCGCAAAGACCGCACGAGGAGCGCTGGCCGGAGCGGTCGCGGCGGGCGTCTGGGCGGCGCAGCAGCCGCTCGACATCAAGGTCTTCGGCGTCCCGTACGACGACACCGAGCTGCTCGGCAAGAGCGTCACCCGCGGCCCCGCCTGGCGTCCCGTCGGCGTGGCGATGCACGTGCTCAACGGCGCGCTGTTCGGCGCGCTCTACGCGGTCGCCGCACCGCGCCTGCCGCTGCCGTCGTGGGCGCGCGGCCCGGCCGCCGCGATGGCCGAGCACGCCGCGACGTGGCCGCTCATGCTCGGCGTGCACTCGCTGCACCCGGCCGGCAAGGAGCTCCCGCCGCTGTTCGCCAACCCGCGCGCCCTCGGCCAGGCGACGTGGCGCCACCTCGTCTTCGGCGTCGTCCTCGGCGAGCTCGAGCGCCGCCTCAACGCCCCCGCCGATCCCGACGTGCCCACCTACGAGCACGTCGCGTCGACCAACGGCCACGGGGACCTCGAGAAGGCGCTGCAGGGCGCGTCCTAGGCGCCCGTACGCGGCGTAGACTCGGCCTGACCAGGCCGGCGTAGCTCAGCTGGTAGAGCACCTCTCTTGTAAAGAGGATGCCAGGGGTTCGAGTCCCCTCGCCGGCTCTCTCGGCGGCTAGGCCGCCGCGCGCGCGGCGGCGACCGCGAGCACGTCGCAGCGCTCGTTGAGGTCGACGCCGGCGTGGCCCTTGACCTTCACCCAGGTGACGTCGTGGCGGCCCAGCTCGGCGAGCAGCTCCTCCCACAGCTCGCGGTTCGCGACCGCGGTCCTGGCGGCGGTCTTCCAGCCGCGCTTCTGCCACCCGGCGATCCAGCGCTTGGTGATCGCGTGCATGACGTAGGTCGAGTCGGTGTGGATGCGCACGGCGCACGGGCGGTCGAGCGCGGCGAGCCCGGCGATGACCGCCGTCAGCTCCATCCGGTTGTTCGTCGTCCGCGGCTCCCCGCCGGTCAGCTCGCGCTCGCGGCCGTCGCACCGCAGGACGGCCGCCCACCCGCCGGGGCCCGGGTTGCCCGAGCATGCGCCGTCGGTCCACAGCTCGACGACGGGACGCACGGCGGGAGGCACGGCGGGAGGCACGCCCGGCAAGCTAGCGATCCGACCGGCGGCTCTTCTTGCCGGCCCTGACGCGGAACGCGCCGCGAGAAGCGCGAGGGTGGGGCGCAATCGGACGGTCACCGACTCGGCATCGGCACCGCGGCGGGACGGCATGGGACGCCCTGTCAGCCGCCGCGCCCGAAGGCGTCCGCATGGTCGGCGGCGAACTCGGCGAAGGACCGCGCGGGCCGGCCGAGGAGCGCCTCGACGTCGGGCGTCACGGCCGCGGCCGCCCCGGAGCGGTGGAACGCCGCGAGCTCGGTCAGCCCGGCGACCGTCCACTCCGGCACGCCGTCGCCGCGGAGCGCCTCGGCCGCGTCGGCGTCGGTGACCTCAGCGACCTCCGCGCCGAGCGTCGCGCCGATCTCGGCGTCGGTGATCGCCTCGGGACCGGTGAGGACGTACGACGACGACTCGTGGCCCTCCTCGGTCAACGCCCTGGCGGCCACGGCCGCGACGTCACGCGCGTCGACCGAGGACACCTTCGCGTCGCCCAGGACCGACGGGTACCGGCCCTGGGCGATCGTCGCCGCCGCGTGCAGCGTGTTCTGCATGAAGCCGTTCGGCTCGAGCACCGTCCAGCGCAGCGACGTCGCCTGCAGGTGCTCGACGACCGCCGCGTGGCTGCGCGCGAACCGCAGCGGCGAGTGCGGCGACTGGGCCATGAGGCCGAGCTTGACCACCGCGTAGGCGCCCCCCTGCTCGCCGACGGCGAGCGCGTTGGTCTCGAGCTCGACCTGCCGCTCGCTCGCGGGCGTGGCGAGGTAGAAGCGCTCGACGCCACGGAAGGCCGGGATGAGCGAGGTCGGGTCGGCGAGGTCGCCCACGACGGCCTCGGCCCCGCGGGCGCGCAGCGCCTCGGCGCGCTCGGGCGAGCGGGTCAGCCCGCGCACCGGCACGCCGCGGGCGAGCAGCTCGTCGACGACCGCGCCGCCCGTCGTGCCCGTCGCTCCGATGACGAGGACCATCCGCGGAAGCTAGTCGCCGTCGAGGAACACGTCCACCCGCGCGCCGCCCTGCAGGACCGACAGCCCGCGGCGCTCCTGGCCGGGCACCCAGCCGGCGGAGATGAAGGTGGCGCGCGGCAGGGCGATCGCCATCTCGGGGAAGCGCAGGCGCACGACCCCGGCGGTGGGCTGGCGGATGTCGAGCGGCCCGCGCAGCTGGCGCAGCGACATCCCGGGCCCGATGTACGGGACGACCACGACCGGGCGTCCGGCCCACTCGGCCAGCACGGCCATCGCGTCCTCCCACTCCATGTGGCGCCGACGCTACCGGCTCAGCTGCCGCGGCCGGCGTCTGTCGTGGGCCGCGCGATCAGCGGGCGACCCACTGGTCGCCGCGCCGGCCGAGCACGAGCTCGTGGCCGTCGCCGGCGAAGACCGCCTCGTCTTCGTCGGTGCCCGGCCGGTCGACGACCTGGACGAGCCGCAGGTCGTCCGGCTCGACGCCGTGGCGCTCGGCGAAGGCGCGGCGCGCGGCGGCCTCGAGCGTCGCGCGCTCCCAGCCCTTGTCCTCGGCGTGCGCGGCCGCGAGGTGGCGGTCGGCCTCCTGGGCGCGAGCGTGCAGCGCCGCGCGCTCGGCGTCGCGGCGGCGCGCGTTGGCCACGTATCCGCCGGCGAAGAGGCCGAGGACGAGCACGGCGAGGACGATGAGGACGATCGCGAGGGGATCCATCGCGCGACGAGGCTAGCGAGGCGCGGCTAGGAGGCGATCGCCCGGCCGCGCAGGTGCACGCCGACCTTGCGCTTGACGCGCTGCAGTGCGTTGTCGACCGTCTTCGTGTCGCAGCCGAGGCGCCCGGCGATCTCCTCGTACGAGCGACCGTCGAGGTAGAGCGCGAGCACGCGCGACTCGAGGTCGGACAGCGCGGTCGACAGGCACGCCACGAGCGCGTGGAGCTCCTCCGACGAGACGACCTGGTTGACGGGGTCGTTGACCGTCGGCCCGGCGATGACCTCGTCGAGCGTCGGCTCGCCGTCGGGCGCGCTCGCCGGGCTCGAGGAGAAGCTCACGTACTGGTTGAGCGGCGTGTGCTTGTTGCGGGTCGCCGTCTTGACCGCGGTGATGATCTGGCGGGTGATGCACAGCTCGGCGAAGTTCCGGAAGCTCGACTCGCGGTCGCTGCGGTAGTCGCGGACGGCCTTGTAGAGGCCGA
>JAUJME010000182.1 GCA_030447005.1 Solirubrobacteraceae bacterium
CGGTAGGCGGTGAAGTAGGTGAGGCCGTAGGAGGCGGCCTCCTCCCAGGTCAGCGCCGCCGGCTTGGGCAGCAGCTGCTGCGCCTGGACCTTGCAGAACTGCGCGAAGGAGCCCCACGTCGTCTCGTAGCCCCAGATCTGCTGGGAGGGCGCGGCGAGCGGGTCGAGGCCGTGGACCTCGGGGTCCTCGTAGGAGGCCTGGTTGCAGTGGATGACCACCTCGTCGCCCGGCTTCCAGCGGGTGACGCCCTCGCCGACCTTCCAGACGACGCCCGACGCGTCCGAGCCGCCGATGTGGTGGCCGTACTGCGGGTGGTCGCCGTACTTCATGACGGAGACGGGCTGGCCGAGCGCGGCCCACACGTTGTTGAAGTTGACGCCCGCCGCCATCACGCGGACCGTCACCTCGAAGGCGCCGGGCTCGGGGACCTCGATCTCCTCGATCTGGAAGGCCTCGAGCGGCTCGCCGAGGCGCTCCTCGCGGATGACCCACGCGGCCATCGTCGCCGGCAGCTCGCCGGGCTCCACGTCCAACTGTGCGACTTGGCTGACATCAACGGCCACGGGGCATGGCCTCCTTTTCAAGGTCTCTGGTTGCTCGGTGGGGCGCGTGATCCTACCGGCGGCTACATCCAGTCGTCCCGGCGGCGCCAGAAGAACGCCGACAGCAGCACGAGGGGCACCACGAGGCCGCCGACGCCGAAGAGCAGGAAGTCGCGCCTGGTGTCGATGTTGTCCACCAGCCAGCCGAAGTTCTGGCCGAAGAACCCCGTGATCAGCGTGCCGACCACGAAGAAGGTGGCCAGGACGCTCAGCCGCGTGACGACCTGGTTGAGCTTGTTGGCGTTGGCGTTGAAGAAGGTGTCGGTGAGCGCGGAGAGGTCGGTCGCCTGGCGGTGCAGCTCGCCCGCGAGCTGGGCGAGGTGGTCGGAGACGTCGCGCAGGTAGGTGCGGGTGCCGCGGCTCAGGGTGGGGAGGCCCATGATCGCGTCGACCGCGCTCGGGAAGTAGTCGCGCTGGGCGAAGACGCGGCGCTGGTAGCCGTGGATCTCCTGCTTTAGGCGGTAGATCTCGCGCAGGTCCTCGCGCCGCGGGCGCTCGAGGACCTTGAGCTCGAGCGCGTCGACGCGCTCCTCGGTCTCCTCGAGCAGCGGGTAGTAGGCGTCCGTCAGCCCGTCGAGGATCCGGTAGACGAGGTAGTCCTCCTCGTGGCCGTCCCGCTCAGGCCCGAGGCGGTCGCGCAGCAGGTCCATCTGGGCGCAGGAGCCGCGCCGGGCGGTCACGACGAAGCCGCCGGCGATGTAGAGGTGGACCTCCATCGACCGCGTCGCCGGGCCGCCCGCCGCGGTGGCGACGGTGTAGAAGACCATGAAGACGTGGTCGCCGTAGGGCTCGACCTTCGGCCGCTGGCGCCACTCGCGCGTGTCCTCGAGCGCGAGGGGATGGAGCCCGAGGAGCCGCCCGGCGGCCTCGAGCGCCGCCTGGTCGGGGTCGCGGAGGTCGAGCCAGAAGAAGTGGTCGGCCGACAGCAGCGCCCCGATCCGCTCGGGGTCGACCGAGGTCAGGACCTCCACGGTCGCCTCATGTGAGCACGGTCGACCGGATCCGGTCGAGCACCGCCTCCGGAGCCTCCTCGGGCAGGAAGTGGCCGGCGCCCGGGAGGACCTCCACCTCGATCCCCGGGCGCGGCCCGAAGTCCGCCGCCCAGCGGATCGGGTCCCCTTCGCCGATGAGCACGTGCGCGGGGACGCGGAGCGGGCCGAGCGAGCCCCGCTGGTGGGTCTCGCGGGTGAGGAAGGTGCGGTAGAGCGCGGTGGTGGCGGCCGCGTGGTCGGGGTCGCGGAGGATCCGCGAGTAGAGCTGGAGGTCCTCCGGCGTGAACGCCCCCTGGTTCGTGGTGCCGGCGCGGACGAGCCGCTCGAACAGCGCGGGCAGCGTGCGCAGGGCGGCCTGGCCGAGCACGGGGGTCGAGACGAGGAGCTGGTAGGAGCCGAACAGCGGCACGCGCGGCGAGCGCTTCGTGCGGAACCACGGGTGGGGGATGCCGAGCGCGAGGAGGCCCGAGACGCGCTCGGGCGCGTCGAGGGCGAGCAGGAACGCCGTCCAGCCGCCCCAGTCGTGGCCGACCACCGGGGCGCGGTCGATCTCGAGCACGTCGAGCAGTGCGCGGACGTCGGCCGCCAGGGTCGCCTTGGCGTAGGAGCCGCGCGGGGCCTCCGACCACCCGTGCCCCCGCAGGTCGGGGCAGATCACCCGGTGCGTGCGGGCCAGCTCCCCGATCACGAAGCGCCAGATCCACCAGTGCTGCGGCCAGCCGTGCAGCAGGACGATCGGCGGCCCCTCGCCCGCCTCGGCGACGTGGAGCACGACGTCGCCGGCCTGAAGCCACCGGTGGGTGACGCCGGGCAGCGCGGGCATCGGCACCCGATGACGCGAGGGATCGGGGCGGGTGGCGGCGGCGGTGGCGGGGGCGGCGGTGGGCATGGAGTTTCGCTACCCGCTTCCGAGCGCCACGATCGCGGCGGCGATCTCCGCCGGGGCGTCCTCCATCACGAAGTGCTTGCCGGGCAGCAGCGCGACGGCGCCGAGCCCGAGCGCCTCGCGGGCGTGCTCGCCGTGGACGCTCGCCGGCAGGGCCGGGTCGTCGCGCCCCCACAGGACCTGCGCCGGGAAGCTGCGCTCCCGCAGGGCGCCGAGGATCCCCGCCTCGAAGGCCGCCGTGCGTTCGAAGCCGGCCATGATCCGCAGGAACGCCGTGCCGCCGTCCTCGCGCTTGAGCAGCTCGAGGTAGGCGTCGATCTCGGCGTTCGGCACGGTGGGCCCCGTGCCCTGCATGCGCATCAGCGCCCGGAACGCCGGCCGGGTCATCCCGGCGAGCCACAGGCGCCTCACCCCCGGCTTGGCGAACGGCTGCATGGACCAGGGCGCCGGAAGGACGCGACCCGAACCATCGTGTCGAGGACGGTGAGCGCGCCGATCCGCGACGGCCTGCGGCGAAGGGCCTCGAGCCCGACCGGACCGCCGATGTCGTGGACCACGAGGTGGACGCCCCCGTGGAGCCCCAGCGCGTCGAGCGCGCTCCCGAGCCAGCCCGCGAGGCCCGACCAGCGGTAGTCGAAGCCGGCCGGCCGCGCCGCGAGCCCCAGGCCGGGGAGGTCGAACGCGATGGCGCGGCGGTCGCGGAGGGCGAGCTCGTGGAGGAGCTTGCGGTAGATGAAGCTCGACGCCGGGACGCCGTGGACGCAGACCACGGGGGCCGGGTCGCCGGGCGGGCCGGCCTCCCAGACGCGCGAGGCCACGCCGGCGGCCTCGAACGGCCGGCCCTGCGCCGCCCACT
Source organism: Solirubrobacteraceae bacterium (assembly GCA_030447005.1). The sequence continues at coordinate 3,337 of JAUJME010000182.1, forward strand.
CGGATATCACCTGCCCGGCGGATGCGCGGGTCAGGGCTGCAGCAGCTCGTTCTGCGCGGAGGCCCGCTTGGGCCCGACCTGGAGCGACGCGGGCGCGATGTCCTCGGAGTCCACGCTCAGCCGGTAGGTGCCCGGGCGGACGTCGACCTTGAGCTCGGCGGTGCCGCGCGCGTTGACCGGGCTCGTCCGCTGGCGGATGCCCGGCCGGTTGCCGCCGACCTCGTCGGTCTCGATCGTGACCTCGCGGGCCTCGGAGGACTGGTTGGCGATGATGAGGACGATCGGGCCGGCGCCGAAGCGCTTGGGGGAGACGACGACGCGGTCGTCGGTGATCGCCGCGGTGACGTTGATCGGCGACGGCGGGCGCAGCTCGTTCGCGTAGTCGGACTCCGAGCCGCACGCGGCGACGGTGAGGCCGAGAGCGGTGATCGCGAGGGTGCGCCGGATCCGACCAGCTCGTATGCGGGTGTGCGTCATCTCTCCTTGACCCTTGGGCGACCGCCCCGTCCACCGAGGTGCGGGCACCCGACCGCGCGGAACCCTATCCGACGCGACCGGCGATGTGCGAACCGCCGTGTCTGCAAGCGACCATGCAGGCCGTCCGGCGCAGGGCGTAGACCACCGCGCCCGTGCTCGCCGCCGCCGACCTCGCCACGCAGCCACTCGCCTCGGCCGAGTTCCTCGCCGTCGACACGGAGACCAACGGCCGCGCGCGCGAGGAGTGCGAGCTCACCGAGGTCGGCGCGGTGCTCGTCGGCGGCGGCGAGCTCCACGAGCGCTGGTCCTCGCTCGTCGGCGTCTCGGAGCCGCTGTCGCGCGGCATCCAGCGCTTCACCGGCATCTCGCAGGCGATGGTCGACACGGCGCCGCCGCCGGAGGCGGTGCTGCCCGAGCTGGCGGCGCGGATGCACGGCCGCGTGCTCGTCGCGCACTCGGCGCGCTTCGACGAGCGCGTGCTCCGCCAGGCCTTCGCGCGCGCGGCGC
>JAUJME010000183.1 GCA_030447005.1 Solirubrobacteraceae bacterium
GCAGGAGTACTACGCGGGCGTCGTCTGGGACGGCACGCGCAAGCAGCCGGTGATGCTCTTCTCCGACATGGGCGGCATCGACATCGAGGAGGTCGCCCAGACCCACCCCGACCACGTCGGCCGCGGGCACTTCTCGACGATCCACCCCCTCTCCGACTACCAGGCCAAGCAGGTGATCGCCTCCACCGGCGTGACCGGCAAGGCGCTCCAGCGCGCCACGCCGGTCCTCGCGCGTCTGGCCCAGCTCTTCGTGGAGCGCGACATGACGCTCGCCGAGATCAACCCCCTGGCCGAGCTCGAGGACGGCAGCTTCGTCGCCGTCGACGCCCACATGGACATGGAGAACGAGGCGCGGCCGCGCCAGAAGGCGATCCTGGCCGAGCTCGGCGTCGGCGACGAGGAGACCCGCCAGGCCCGCGAGGCCACCCCGTTCGAGCTCGCCGGCGAGGAGGTCGACGCCATGGACCACCGCGGCGTGGCCGGCAACGTCACCGAGTTCGACGGCAACCTCGGCCTCGTCATCGGCGCCGGCGGCGGGTCGCTCACCCTCTTCGACGCGGTGCGCGCCCACGGCGGCAACCCCGCCAACTACTGCGAGATCGGCGGCAACCCGTCGGTCAAGAAGGCGGCCGGCCTCGCCAAGCTCGTGCTCCAGAAGCCCGGCGTGGACAAGATCGCGGTGATGATGTCGATCGTCTCCAACACCCGCGTCGACATCGTGGCGCGCGGCGTGATCAAGGCGTGCATCGAGCTGGGCTACGACCCGGCGGAGAAGATCGCGATCTTCCGCATCCCGGGCGCGTGGGAGGAGGAGGGCTTCAAGATCCTCGAGCGCTACGGGGTCGAGTACGCCGACCGCTCCGTGTCCATGCACGAGGCGGCCCGGCGGGCGGTCGAGAAGATCGGCTTGGGGGCGGAGGTGACGACCTGATGTCCATCCTCATCGACGCGGACACCACCTTCATCGTCCAGGGCATCACCGGCCGCGAGGCGGTGAATCTCACGAGGGAGTGCCTCGACTACGGCGCCGGCGCCAAGGTGGTCGGCGGCGTGACCCCCGGCCGCCGCGGGCGCGAGGTCCACGGGGTGCCGGTCTTCGACTCCGTCCGGCAGGCGGTCGAGCACCACGGGGCGCCGATCAAGGGCTCCGTCGTCACGGTCCCGCCCGCGTTCACCAAGGACGCGGTCTTCGAGGCGATCGACAACGGGATCGAGCTCGTCGTCATCGTGACGGAGCGCATCCCGCGCGCCGACGTCGCCCAGATGGTCGAGCTCGCCGACGAGCGCGGCGCGCGCATCATCGGACCGAACTGCCTCGGGATCATCGTCCCCGACGTCATCAAGATGGGCGGGATCGGCGGCCCGGCGCGCGACGCGGCGAAGGCCTACTCCCCCGGCCCCGTCGGCGTCATCTCGCGCTCGGGCGGCATGACGACCGAGATGTCCTCGACGCTCACCGCCGCCGGCCTCGGCCAGTCGACCGCCGTCTCGATCGGCGGCGACGCGATCATCGGCCAGGCCTACGCCGAGCTGATGCCGCTCTTCGAGGCCGACGAGCAGACGGAGGCGATCGTCATCTACACGGAGCCGGGCGGGCGCATGGAGGCCCAGCTCGCCGAGTGGGTGACCGACAACGACTCGCGCCTGCCCATCGTCGCGTTCATGGCGGGCCGCTTCATGGACGAGATGCCCGGCATGTCCTTCGGGCACGCCGGCACGATCGTCGAGGGCAAGGAGGACACGGCCACGGAGAAGATCGCGCGCCTCGCCGAGGCCGGGATCGTGGTCGCCGAGGAGATCTCCGAGATCCCCTCGATCGTCAAGGAGAAGATCGCGGAGCGCAAGGGAGCGGTGGCCTGATGCCGGGATTGTTCATCGACGTCGAGGTGGCACCGGAGATCGCGGGCGACCACGTCTACGCGGCCAAGCTCGAGGAGGTCTGCCCGGTCGACATCTACGCCGTCGGCTCCGACGGCGGGGTGGCGATCGTGGAGGAGAACCTCGATGAGTGCGTGCTCTGCCGGCTGTGCATCGACGCGACGCCGGAGGGCACCGTGAAGGTCCGCAAGCTCTACGAGGACGGCGCCGCGCTCTAGCGACGGATCCGCACCGGCGCGCTCGTGAGCCCGGCGACGCGGACGCGCAGGCGGGCGCCCGGGGCGATCCGGCGGACCGTCACGGAGAACCGGCCGCCGCGCACCACCGCCCGGCCGACGACGCGCCGGCCCCGGCGGACCTGCACGCGCGCGCCCTCCGCCACGCCCGCCGTCCGGCCGCGGAGGCGGACGCGCCCGGCCCGCAGGCGCCCGGCCCTCAGCGTGACCCTCTGGCGCGTGACCGGCTCGGCGGCCGCCGCCGCAGGCGCCGCGGCCGGCTGCCCCGCCGGCTCGGCGGGCGCCGCCGGGGCCGGCTGCTGCGCGACGGGGGCGGGGGCCGGAGGGCCGGGGCATGCGAGCGCCTGTGTCGTGCCCTGCGCGAGGTCCATCGTCCTGCGGAGCATGCTCTGGTCGGGCTCGTACTCGACGCCGGCGAACTTGTAGCTCTCCGTCCGGATCTCGCCGATGGTCACCGTCGCGCCCGCCGGCACGTTCGGGAGGTCCATCTCCACCACCCCGCCCGGCCCGGGATGCGCCATCCCGCTGCTGCGGTTCGAGGGACGAGTGCCTTGGCCCCAGGCGTATGAATGCGGGCCGAGCCGGCTGAAGGTGCCCTGGACGACGAAGCGGCCGGCGCCCACGGTGTAGAGCACCCGCACGGTCTTGTAGAGGTCGTCGGGCTGCGGGTAGGCCGCGAAGTCGAGATCGGCGAAGGAGACGTTGACGACGGCCGTGCGGCCGTGGAGGGTGATGAAGCCGCCGGTGACGTCCAGGCCGGACCCGGCCTCGCGGGGATCGCCGGTCTCGTCCTGGAAGTTCATCGCCAGGCAACCGGGGGCGGGACGCTCGGCGGCGCGGGCGGCGGCGGGGGCCGCCAAGAAGGCGCAAGCGGCGAGGGCGGTGGCCAGGACGCGCGGCGTCGCGCGGGACGTTCGGTGCATGCCCGCCACTTCGCGCAGGTCGGCCGGCCGGTTCAGGCGCGCCGCCGACGCGCGAAATCTTTTCCCCCCGCCACCGATGAGATCGCGGACGCTGGACGGTCTGAGGGGGAAAGACCGCCGTTCACGACAGCCAGGAGCCCCCCGCATGAAGACCGGAACCACCGACCGGAGCCGCTGGATCGCCCTCTACGTCCTCTGCGTGGGGATGCTGATGATCGTCCTCGACATGACGGTGGTCAACGTGGCGCTCCCGTCGATCCAGGAGGACCTCGGCTTCTCGCAGGCGAGCCTCGCCTGGGTGGTCAACGCGTACCTGATCGCGTTCGGCGGGCTCCTGCTGCTCGCGGGCCGGCTCGGGGACCTGATCGGGCGCCGCCGGGTCTTCGTGGCGGGGCTCGCGGTCTTCTCCGTCGCCTCGCTGCTCTGCGGCCTCGCCCAGAGCCAGGGAATGCTCGTGGCCGCCCGCTTCCTGCAAGGACTGGGCGGCGCGCTGACCTCGGCGGTGATCCTCGGGATGATCGTGACGATGTTCCCCGAGCCGCGCGAGCAGGCGAAGGCGATCGGCGCCTTCGCCTTCGTCGCCTCCGCGGGCGGCGCCGTCGGGCTGCTGGCCGGCGGGATCCTCACCCAGTCGCTCAACTGGCACTGGATCTTCTTCGTCAACCTCCCGATCGCCCTCGTGACCGCCGAGCTCGCGCGGCGGCTGATCGCGCGCGACGAGGGGATCGGCCTCGCCGAGGGCGCCGACGTGCCGGGCGCGGTGCTGATCACCGCCGCGCTGATGCTGGGCGTCTACACGATCGTCGAGCCGGCGGCCGACCTCGGCTGGGGCGCGGGGCGCACGCTGACGCTCGGGGCCGTCTCGCTCGGGCTGCTCGCCGCCTTCGTCGCCCGCGAGGCGACCGCCGCGCGGCCGCTGATGCCGCTGCGGATCTTCCGCTCGCGCAACGTCACCGGCGCGAACCTCGTCCAGGTCCTCGGCGTGGCCGGGATGTTCGGCATCTTCTTCCTCGGCGCGCTCTACCTCCAGCGGATCCTCGCCTACGACGCGCTGGAGACCGGCCTCGCGTTCCTCCCCGTCACCGTGGTGATGGGGACGCTGTCGGTCCGCTACACCGACCGGCTCGTCATGCGCTTCGGCGCCCGGCCCTTGGTCATCTGCGGGCTCGGGCTGCTGCTCGCCGGCCTCGCGCTCTTCACCCGCGCCCCGGTCGACGGCGACTACGCCGCCCACGTCCTGCCGGTGATGCTCCTGTTCGGCA
>JAUJME010000184.1 GCA_030447005.1 Solirubrobacteraceae bacterium
CCTCGCGAGGGTGACGTTGACGGTGGATAGCCCGGTGAACGTGCCGCCCGCCGGGCTGGGCGGCGCGAGTGGCACGTTGACGGCGCGGTCCCGCGGAACCGCGGGGCGGCGCGGTTCGCCGGAACCGCCTCCTTCACCAGCCGCCGTTGTCGTCCTCGATCGCGCTCGTCTACCGGGAATCCGTGTCGGCGTCGCCCCGCTCGGTCTGAGAACCGCCCGGGTCGGGCGCCACTCTCCCGACACAGCCCTAGGGCGTCTCCTTCTCGGCCGGGACCTTCTCGGGCAGCGGCGGCCCGTCGTAGCTCTGCGGCAGCTCCGGCGAGCGGCGGAGGTCGATCTCCGCGTTGAGCTCCGCCCCGAACAGGAGCATGGAGTTCGTCAGCCACAGCCAGACGAGCAGGATCACGATGCCCGCGAAGGCGCCGTAGGCCGCGCCGTAGCCGAAGTTCGAGGCGTAGAGGAAGAAGGCGGCCGACGCGATCAGCCACAGCACGACGCCGAAGGCGGCGCCGACCGAGACCCACTGGAAGCGCTTGACGCGCACGTTGGGCGCCGCGAAGTAGACGACCGCGTAGACCATCATCGCGGTCAACAGGGCGATCGGCCAGCGGACGATCTTCCAGATCGAGGCGGCGGTCTCTCCTAGCCCGAAGAGCGCGAAGACGTCCGTCGCGAGGCCGCCGCCCAGGAAGACCAGGACAAGGGTGATGAGGACGAGCACCAGCACGAGCACCGTGAAGCCGATGTCGCTCAGCTTGCGGCGCACGAACCCGCGCCCCTCGCCGACCCGGAAGACCACGTTGAGCGCGCGGCCGGCCGCGCCGAAGGCGCCCGAGGCGCCGTTGAGGGCGACGAGCAGGCCGATGACGAGCGAGGTGATCGCGGTGCTCTGGTTCGCCAGGGCGTTGTCGATGATCGTGGTGATGGCGTCGACGGTCTCCTTCGGCGCACCCACCTCGTCGAGGTAGTTCGCGGCGTCGGAGATCAGCGACTGCTGGCCGAAGACGCCCAGGATCGCGAGGCTGGCCAGCAGCGCCGGGGCCAGCGACATCAGCGAGTAGTAGGTCAGCGCCGCCGCATGGTCGGTCATCTGGTCGTTGCGGAACCGCGCGAACGCGCGCTTCAAGTCCGAGAACTCGAAGCGCGCGCCGGGACGCAAATCCGGTTGGACGATCTCCGTCGGGTCCTGCGGGCTCAGACGCGTCCCCTTCCGCCGAAGCGGCTCCCGAAGCCGTAGCCGCCGGTCGGGATGCCGGCGAGCAGCACCAGGATCGCGGCGATGATGGCCACGATGGCCGGAAGGCCGAGGGTGATGCAGAGGAAGTAGACGAGCGCTGCGACGAGCACGGCGATAAGGATGCCGATCATGCCGGACCTCCTGCTGTGTGGGTGGACTGAGGTAGGTCCGGCCTTCCCGCCCCTGTCAGCCCGCTAACTATCCAACCTGGCGCCCTGAAGCGCGTTGCAATCGCGTCTTGCACCGCTCAGCGCCGAGGCAGGAGGGGATGGCCGTCGCTGACGGCCTGGGCCACGTCGACCACTCGCCGGCTCTGCGACCGCGCGTGCCCGCGCAGCGTCTCGAACGCCTCGCGCTCCCCGATCCCGTGGCGCTCCATGAGGATCCCCTTGGCCCGCTCGATCGTCCCGCGGCGCACGAGCGCGCCCTCGAGCTGGCCGACCTTCTCGCTCAGCGCGGCCGTCTCCCGGTAGCGTCGCAAGGCGACCTCGATGGCCGCCTGAAGGGGTTCCGGCTCGAGCGAGTCGACGTAGGCGGAGATCCCCCGCTCGGCGGCCCGCGCGACGAACCCGAGGTCCTCGCCCGACAGGAGCGCGATCACCGGCCCCGACGCGTACTCGGCGGCCTCCCCGATCAGCGCGAGGGCGTGGTCGTCGTCGCGGTGGACCATCACGACGGCCAGGTCGGGATCGTCGGCCGCGATCCGCTCGACCGCCTCGCGGACGCTGATGGCGAACGGCGCGACCTCGTGGCCGAGGCCCTCGAGCACCGCCGCGAGCCCGGCCAGCGCGCGCTCGTCCTCGTCGGCCACGAGCACCCGCAGGCGCCCGGAACCGTCGCTCACGCCGACCCCCGGCCGGTACACTCGGCGAAGGCCCGGCCGTGCTCCCCGCCGGTCCTCATCCGCGCCCCACGACCCCGGCGTCCAGTGCGTCACCCTCCATGCTCGAGGCCGTGATCCCCATCTCAGATCGCTCGGAAGTCGAGGTGCCGCAAGCGGGGTCAGCATACCGGCCGGGCGCCTCCGCACGCCCGTCGGAGGCGGGCCCGTCGGCCGGGCTGTCAGCCTCCGACCGGATCGCCCGCGCCGACGAGGACCGGCGCCTGCTGACGGCCTACCACCGCCACGCCGACCCGGTCGCCCGCGACGCGCTGGTGGAGCGCTTCCTGCCGCTCGCGCGCCAGCTCGCGCGCCGCTACCAGCGCACGGGGGAGCCGCTCGACGACCTCGTCCAGGTCGCCTCGCTCGGGCTGCTCAAGGCGATCGACCGCTTCGACCCCGACCGCTCGACGGCGTTCTCCTCCTTCGCCGTGCCCACGATCCTCGGCGAGCTCAAGCGCTACTTCCGCGACAAGGGCTGGTCCGTCCGCGTGCCGCGCGACCTCCAGGAGCTCGCCGTCCGCGTCGACAAGCTGGGCGAGGAGCTCGCCCGCGAGATCGGCCGCGCGCCGACGCCCGGGGAGATGGCCGAGCGCCTCGGGGTGACCGCCGAGCAGGTGCTCGAGGCGCGCGAGGCCGCCGGCGCCTACCGCGCGGTCTCGCTCGACCGGCCGCGGACGGAGGACGAGGAGGGCGACGCCTACGCCGAGATCGTCGGCGGCGAGGATCCGGGATACGGCCTGGCCGAGGACTCCGCGACCGTCGAGCGGCTGATGCGGGTGCTCACCGACCGCGAGCGCGAGGTCCTGCGGCTGCGCTTCGTCGAGGACCTCACCCAGTCGGAGATCGGCGAGCGCGTCGGCGTCTCGCAGATGCACGTCTCCCGCCTCATCCGCCAGTCGATCGCGCGGCTGCGGACGGTGGCGGGAGCCCCCGAGTAGCGCCGCGCTGATCGGTCCGGCCCGCAGCGGGGTAGGGACGCCTCCCATGCGAACCTGGGACCTCCGAACGATCGACGTCGAGCCGCACAAGCCCGAGATCCTGCAGTCCGACCGCGGGGAGGGCCGCTCGATCGCGCTGCACCTCCCGGCGGGCGAGTCGCTGCAGGAGCACGAGGTGCACGAGCGCTCCTACCTGCTGGTGGCGGACGGCCGGGTCGAGATCACCGACGCCGACGGCAACGCCACGCCGGGCGGGGCCGGTCTGCTCGCCGTCTTCGAGCCGCACGAGCGCCACGAGGTGCGGGCTGTCGAGGACGCCCGCCTGCTGCTCATCCTCGCGCCGTGGCCCGGCGCCGGCCACCCCGGCGCCCGCGACGACTGACCTCGGATCGACTGAGTTTCAATCCGCACGAAGGGGGGGATGCAGCCTCCCGTGAGGGGGGTCGTCCATCTGGCAGCTTTCACGCTCGCGGTCGGCGTCGCCGCGTGCGGGGCGAGCGAGACGGCGGGCGGCCCGCGGACGCTCAACTTCTACACCTTCACCGCGGGCACGGGCGGGGCGTTCGAGAAGGCGGTCGCCTCCTGCAACGAGCGCGCCGCCGGCCGCTACGAGATCGTCATCCAGGAGCTCCCGCCCAACGCCGACGACCAACGCGAGCAGCTCGCGCGCCGCCTGGCCGCCAAGGACGACACGATCGACATCATGGCCCTCGACGTGATCTTCACCGCCGAGTTCGCCGAGGCGGAGTGGACCGTGCCGTTCCCGGAGGAGCTGGCGCGCGAGGTCGAGGCAGCGACCATCGGGTCGATCTACTCCACGGGCCTGTACGACGACCGCCTCTACGCGGCGCCGTACACGTCGAACACGCAGCTGCTGTGGTACCGCAAGGACCGCGTCGACCGGCCGCCCGGGACGTGGGCGGAGATGCTCGACCAGGCCAAGCAGCTCGGCAAGAACGGCACGATCGAGGTCCAGGGCAAGAAGGCGGAGGGCTACGTCGTCTGGTTCAACTCGCTGATCGAGTCGGCCGGGGGCGAGATCCTCGAGTCACCGACGAAGGCGTCGCTCGAGCCGGAGCCCACGCGGGCGGCGCTCGAGGTGATCGGCACGCTGGCCCGGTCGCCGGTGGCCGATCCTTCGCTGCCCAACCAGGCCGAGGACGACAACCGCCTCGCGTTCGAGACCGGCGGCCCGTCGTTCATGGTCAACTACCCCTTCATCTATCCGAGCGCGAAGGAGA
>JAUJME010000185.1 GCA_030447005.1 Solirubrobacteraceae bacterium
CCCCCCCGCCCCCCCCCCCCCCCCCCCCCCCCCGCCCGCGCGCCCCGCCCCCGCCCCGCCGCCGCCCCCCCCCCCCCGCCGCCCCCACCCCCCCCCCCCCGCCGGGGGGCGCCCCCCCGCCCCCCCCCCCCCCCCCGCCGGGGGGGGGGGGGGGGCGGCCCCCCCCCCCCCCCCCACGCCGCCCGGGGTCTGACCCCGGGCGTCGGGAAGTAGGGGGACTTCCCCGATGCGCGGCTGGTGCGGCGGCGGCAGAGTGGCGATCATGCCGACGCTCGCCCGCCATCGCGCCCTTCCAGCCGCCGCCCCCGCGCGGCCGCTGCGGCGCGTTCGGGCCGTGGTGTCGGCGAAGGCGGCCGCCGCCGCCGACACGCTGCTGCAGCAGGCGCAGCCGTCGGACGCGGCCGCCGACGCGCTGGCTGCCGGCGAGCCGGCCGGCCTCCCGCGCCCCTCGGCGCGGCAGCTGGCGCTCGGCGCGGCCGCCCTGGTGGCGCTCGCGGCGCTGCTCGTCCTCGGGATCGGCCCCGCCGCCGAGTCTCCCCGAGGCGCTCGCGCGCCCCGCGAGCGCGAACCTGGCGTGGGCGGCCGCCGGGGTGGCGTTCGAGGCGGCGTCGTTCGCCGGCTACATCGTGCTGTTCTGGCTCGTCGCCGGCCGCGCCACCCGGGCGATCGGCCTGCGCGAGAGCGCCGAGGTCACGTTCGCGGGCGCCGCCGCGACGCGGCTGCTGCCGACCGCGGGCCTCGGCGGGATCTCGCTGATGCTGTGGGCGCTGGCGCGCGCGGGCCTCGAGGCGCGCAGCGCGGTCCGCGCGCTGCTGACGTTCAACGTCGTCCTCTACGCCGTCTTCATGGCCGCGCTGGCGACCGCTGGGCTCTCGCTGGCCTTCGGCGTCGCGCCCGGCGACGGCCCCCTCGTGCTGATGGTGTTGCCCGCCGCCTTCGGCCTCGCGGTCATCGTCGCGGCGCTCGCCCTGCGGGGCGCGCCGTCGCTGCTGGGCACGTCGATCGCCGCGGCGATCGGCGAGATCCGCCGGGCCGATCCGCGGCTGCTCGGCGCCGTCGCGTGGTGGGGCTTCGACCTCGCGGTGCTCGCGGCGACGTTCCAGGCGCTCGGCGAGACCCCGCCGCTCGCCGTCCTCGTGCTCGCCTACTTCACCGGCGCGGTCGCCAACACGATCCCGCTGCCCGGCCTGGTCACCGGCGGCACGATCGGCGTCCTGCTCGCCTTCGGCCTCGACGCCTCGGCCGTCCTGCCCGCCGTCCTGGCCTACCGGGCGATCGCGCTGTGGCTGCCGGCGACGCTCGGCGCGGTCGCGATCGCCGGCCTGCGCCGCAGCGCGGCGCGCTGGACCGACCGGCGCGTGCAGCCGCTCGCGGTGTGATCATCGGGCGGTGCTGCGCCGCCTGCTCGTCGCCATCGTCCTGCTGCTCGCCGTCGTGCCGCCCGCGCTCGCCGCGCCGCCGGCCGGCGAGGTCACCGTCCGCCGCGGGCCCGAGGGCACGCCGCACATCCGCGCGACGACGTACGAGGCGCTCGGCTACGGCTTCGCGCGCTCGCACGCCGAGGACAACCTGTGCGTGCTCGCCGACGCCTACGTGACCGTCGCCGGCGAGCGCTCGCGCTTCTTCGGCCCGGACGCCACCTACCCGATCCGCAACACCGGCACGACCCCGAACAACCTCAACTCGGACTTCTACTGGGCCCGCGTGGCGAAGGAGCGCGTGGTCGAGAAGCTCGTCGCCCAGCGCCATCCGGTCGGTCCCGACGACCGCCTGCGCGAGCTCGCCCGCGGCTACACCGAGGGCTACAACGACTTCATCCGCGAGGAGGGCGACGACGTCCGCGACCCCGCCTGCGCCGGCAAGCCGTGGGTGCGCCCGATCCGCGAGATCGACGTCTTCCGCCGCTTCTACTTCCTGGCCACGCTCGCCTCGCAGCAGGCCGCGCTGGACGGGATCGGCGGCGCGCAGCCGCCGACGCCCGCGCTGCCCACCGGCGAGGGCGGGGCCGAGCGGACCGCGGAGGCCCTTGCGCCCGGCGCGGTCGACCGCCGCCTGCACGAGCTCGGCGTGGGCTCGAACGCGATCGCGCTCGGCTCGCAGGCCACCGACAACGGCAAGGGCATGCTGCTCGGCAACCCGCACCAGCCGTGGCAGGGCGCCGAGCGCTTCTACCAGTCGCACCTCACGATCCCCGGCGAGATGGACGTCGCCGGCGGCTCGCTCTACGGCGTGCCGATCATCAACATCGGCCACACGCGCGACCTCGCGTGGAGCCACACCGTCTCGACGGCGCGGCGCTTCGCGATCTACGAGCTGCAGCTGGTGCCGGGCTCGCCGACCACCTACCTCGTCGACGGGCAGCCGCGCGAGATGAAGCGCACGACGGTCACCGTGCAGGCCCGCCGCCCCGACGGCTCGCTCGAACCGCGCACGCGCACGCTCTACGCGACCGACAAGGGCCCGATCGTCACCTCGCTCGTCGGCCTGCCGCTGTTCCCGTGGACGTCGGCGCGCGCGTTCACGATGTTCGACGCCAATGCCGAGAACTACGGCCGCCTGGTCAACCACTTCTTCGACACCAACCGCGCGTCGTCGGTCGCCGAGCTCGACCGGATCCTCAGGCGCTACCTCGGCATCCCGTGGGTCAACACGATCGCCGCCGACCGCGACGGCAAGGCGCTGTACGCCGACGTCGGCTCGGTCCCGGGCGTGCCGGACGCCAAGATCGCGAACTGCTCGACGCCGGTCGGCCGGGCGCTCGACCGCTCGCAGCGCGTGCAGGTGCTCGACGGGACTCGCGCGTCGTGCGACCCCGACAGCGCCCCGGGGACGCTCAACGACCGCATCATGCCGGCGAGCGCCCAGCCGTCGCTGATCCGCGACGACTACACCGAGAACTCCAACGACTCGTACTGGCTGAGCCACGCGCGCGAGCGCCTCGAGGGCTTCCCGCGCATCATCGGCGAGGAGCGCACGGTGCGCTCGCTGCGCACCCGCCTCGGCTTCCGGATCATCGAGGACGAGCTGGCGGGCGGTGGGCGCTTCACGCTGCGCGAGCTGCAGGACGCGGCGTTCAACAACCGCCAGTTCGCCGGCGAGCTGTGGCGCGACGAGCTGGTGCAGATGTGCCGCACGTCGCCCGGCGTGCCGGCGGAGGCGTGCGACGTGCTCGCGCGCTGGGAGGTGCGCGACGACCTCGACTCCCGCGGCGCGCTGCTCTTCCGGCGCTTCGCCGAGCGGACGCTGACCGCCGGCGCTGCGGCGTACGACGTCCCGTTCGACCCGGCGGACCCGATCGGGACCCCCCGCGGCCTGAACACCGAGAACCCCGCGGTGCGCGCCGCGCTGCCCGCCGCGATCGAGGACCTGCGCCAGGCCGGCGTGGCGTTCGACGCACCGTTGTCGGCGCTGCAGTACGAGACGCGCGGCGAGCGCATCCCGCTGCACGGCGGGCCGAACACCGTTGGGCTGTTCAACGTCATCCTCACGACGTTCCGCCCGGACAAGGGCTACACCGACGTCATCGCCGGCGCGACCTACGTCCAGGCGGTGCAGTTCACCGACGACGCCTGTCCCGTCCAGCCGCGGACGGTGCTCGCGCACTCGCTCTCCACCGATCCGACCTCGCCGTTCTTCGCCAACGGGACGAAGCTGTACGAGCGCAAGGAGTGGGTCGACCAGCCGTTCTGCCAGCGCGACGTGGTCGCGCGGACGCGCCTGACCGAGCGGTTCGGGCGCGCCGCCACGGCGCCGTCGCGCTCGCGCCGCGGCGCGCGCCGCGCGACCCTGCTGCGCAACGTCCGCGTGCGCGGCACGGGGCGCCGCGCGCGGCTGAGCTTCCGCCTGATGCGGCGCGCGCGCCTCACGCTGACCGTGCGCCGCGCCGGACGCGTCGTGCGCCGGATCCGGGTCACGCGCCGGGCGGGGCGGTACGCGCTGCGCCTGCGGCTCGGCGGCGCGCGCGCCTACCGCGTGCGCCTCGACGCCCGCAACGCCCGGCGCCGCGCGAGCGTCGTGCGGATCGCCCGGCGCCCGTAGTGTCCTGAGGGGAACTAGGCGTCGCGCACGAGCAGCAGCAGCACGCCGATCGTGTCGCCGTTGTGCGTGTCGGGCACGGCGGCGACGAGCCGGAAGCCGTCGGCCTCGCGCCGGCGCAGCGCCTCCTCGACCAGCGGCGCGTTGGTCGCGAGCGTGCCCTGCGGCGTCCGCGTTCTGACGTACTCGGCGGCGTGCGCGAGCCCGCCCGAGCCGTCCGCGGTCACGG
>JAUJME010000186.1 GCA_030447005.1 Solirubrobacteraceae bacterium
CGCAACCTCGAGCGCGAGATCGGGACGGCCTGCCGCAAGGTCGCCCGCCGCGTGGCGGAGGGGACGCTCGAGACCCGCAGGTTCACGGTCAACGAGAAGCGGCTGGGCGAGCTGCTCGGGCGCCGGCGCTTCCATACGGAGGCCAAGCGCCGCACGAGCGACCCGGGCGTGGCGACCGGCCTGGCGTGGACGCCGGTGGGCGGCGACGTGCTGTTCGTCGAGGCGACCGCCATGCCCGGCACGGGGAAGCTGACGATCACGGGCCAGCTCGGCGACGTCATGCGCGAGTCCGCCCAGGCGGCGCTCTCCTACGTGCGCGGCCACGCCCGCCGCCAGGTCCCCGACCTCGCGGAGAACTGGTTCGCGACCCACGACATCCACATCCACGTGCCGGCCGGGGCGACGCCCAAGGACGGCCCCAGCGCGGGGATCACCATGGCCACCGCGCTCATGTCGCTGGTCTCCGAGCGCCCCGTGCGCTCCGACGTCGCCATGACGGGCGAGCTGACCCTCACCGGCCAGGTCCTCCCGATCGGCGGTCTCAAGGAGAAGGCGCTCGCCGCGCAGCGCGGCGGCCTGCGCCGGGTGATCGCCCCGGCCCTCAACGAGCCCGACGTCGAGGACATCCCCGAGCACCTGCGCGCGGACCTCGATTTCACCTGGGTCGAGGAGATCGGCGAGGTGCTGGAAGCGGCGCTCGAAGCCTGATTGGGTTAGCGGCTGCCAGGCGGGTAGCAGGGGTATGCTCAGCAAAGACCGCAACCTGACCGAGAGGGTGGAATGGCAGCGAAGAAGAAAGCGGCCAAGGCCGGCGCCGCCGCGGCGGCCGCCAAGAACTCGCCGTACGTGCAGCGACTCGTCGAGGACGACGACCTGCGCGAGAACATCGTGCAGGCGTACGAGTCCGCCCGCAAGGCCTACGGCCGCCTGAACAACGGCAAGTCGCCGACGAAGGCGATCTTCGACGACAAGAAGCTCCAGAAGGAGCTCCAGCAGGCCGCGTCCTCGCTCCGCGACGCCACGGTCGCCATGCGCGAGGCACCCAAGCAGCAGCGCGGCGGCTTCGGCCGCAAGCTCCTGCTGCTGCTCGTCGCGGGTGGCGCCGCGATCGCGCTCTCCGAGGGGCTGCGCAAGAAGGTCCTCGACGCCCTCTTCGGCGCCGAGGAGGAGTTCGAGTACACCTCGCCGACCACGCCGCCCGCTCCGGCGCCGACGTCCCCGGCGAGCACGCCCAGCGCGTAGCGCGCCGCCGCATCTCGGTCTTGGCGAAGGGCGCCCACGGGGCGCCCTTCGTCGTTCTCGGGCCTGACGGCCCTACACCGGCAGCAGCGGGATGTCCCAGAGGATCGCCGCCGCGACGCACGCGGCGATCACCAGCACGGTGGCGACGATCCCCAGGGCCTTCTGCAGCGGCGTGCTGTTGCGGGCCTTCTCCTGGGCGCGCTCGGCCTGCTCGAGCGCCTTGACCAGCGCGCGCTCCGCCCACTTGAAGCGGACGGCGAGCATCGCGAGGCCGATCGGGATGACCACGAAGGCCGGCCCCGGGAGCGCGAGCATCGCCACGCCGGCCAGCGTGATCAGCAGGCCGGCGCCGACGAACACGGCCTTGTAGACGGGGCCATGGGCCTCATAGGCCTCGCGGCGGCGCGCGATCCGCTCGGCCGCCCGCGAGCGCTGCGGCGCCTGGTCGGCGGCCTCACTCACCGGCGATGAAGTCCCGGACCTCGACGAGCGCGCCCGGGCGCTGCTCGGTGTCGGACCCGTAGCGGGCCAGCCAGGCGCCCGGCGGCACGTCGCGCTTGTCCTGCCAGGCGGTGAGGATCTCGTACGGGTCGATCGCCTTGCCGCCGCCCGGGTGGATCTCGAAGTGGACGTGGGGCGGGGTCGGCTCGGCGTCGCCCGTGTTGCCGGTGAAGCCCAGGACCTGCCCCGCCTTCACGCGCCGGCCGTTGACCGCCGCGGGGGAGAAGGCGGAGAGGTGCGCGTAGAAGAACTCGTCGCCGGCGTCGGAGCGCAGCCACAGCCGGTTGCCGGAGATCGGCAGCGTGCCGACCTTGAAGAGCTCGCCGTCGGTCACCGCGAGGACGGGCGCGCCGAAGGCGGCGAAGACGTCGTTGCCCTGGTGGGCGCCGATCTGGCGGTCGGCGCCGAAGTCGTCGGCCACCCGCGCGTCCTCGCCGAAGACGGGGAACGCGAAGCGCTTGGCGGTCAGCCGCCGCGGGACCTTCGGGGCCTTGCGCCGCTTGAGCTTGCGGGCGCGCTTGCTGGTGGAGGCCTCGTCGTCGCTCGCGCCGCCCGCGTCCGGTGTCGGGCTCGGCGTGGGGGAGGGGCTGGCGCCGTCGACGGCCG
The DNA here is from genome assembly GCA_030447005.1 of Solirubrobacteraceae bacterium. The sequence continues at coordinate 2,350 of JAUJME010000186.1, forward strand.
ACGCGCTGACCGAGGCGACGATCACCCGCGAGCCGGCGGAGTGGCTGCCGACCGCGCGGTCGAGCTCGACGACCATCCCGCGCGACCCGCGGTTGACGGTCACGGTGCCCGCGCCGTCGCCGATCGCGTAGCGCTCCTCCTCGCCGACGTCGCCGATCATCCGGCCGTCGACCTTGAGGCCCATGACCGAGCCCGAGTACTCGACGCGCCCGCCGCGCGCCGCCGCGCGGCGGCGCACCCCGTAGGCGGTGACCAGCCCGTCGAAGATCGACACGCTGCGTGCCGCCGCGCTCGCCTCGGCGGTCGCCCGCCCGGCGCGCGACGCCGCCACGACGAGCTCCCCGCTGCCCGCGCGCGCGCCCTCCACGTCGACGCTGAAGGAGTCCGAGCGGCGCCGGTCGCCGCTGACGCTGAGGGTGCCGATCCGCCCCGGCGTGCCGGAGACGAGCGCCGCGCTCGCCGTCGCGCGGGCGGGGGCCTGGGCGCTCGAGGCGCCGGCCATCGCCGCCGCGGCCGCGAGCAGCACGGCGAGGAGCATCAGGACCCGGGGGGACACCCGGTCCAGTGTGGCAGGCGCCCCGGGGACGTATCGTGGGGAGCGGCATGGAGGCGGCCACCACCACGCGCGAGCTCAGCGGGGAGAAGGCGCAGCGGATCGTCGAGGCGATGCGCGCCTCCGTCGCCCTGCGCGGCGTCGCCGGCTCGACCTTCGATCACGTCGCGCGCGAGGCCGGCGTCTCGCGCGGCCTCCTGCACTACTACTTCGGCAGCAAGGAGCGGCTGCTCGTCGAGGTCGTGCGGCGCGACTGCGACATCCGCATGACCCGGCTCGCCGCGGCGCTCGCGCCCGCGCGCACCCCCGACGACGTCCTCGACGTCCTCGTCCGCTCGCTCGAGTCGCTCGTCGAGCACGACCCGGCCTACCTCGCCCTGCTCTACGAGCTCTACACGAGCGCGCGCCGCAACGAGGAGATCGCCGGCGAGCTCGCCGAGCTGATGCGCCGCACCCGCGAGCACGTCGCCGGCCAGCTCGAGCGCAAGCGCGCCGAGGGCGTCCTCGCGCTCGAGGCGACCCCGGGCGCGGTCGCCGCGGTGCTCATCGCGCTGGGCGACGGCCTCGCCCTGCGGATGCTCACCGAGCCCGACGCCGACTTCCCCGGGACGATCCGCGCCGCCGTCACGTGCGCGCGCTCGCTGCTCGCGCAGCCCGGCCGGTCCTGACGCCATCGCGCGCTACGCCCTCATCGCGGTCCTGGTGATCCTCGTGCTGCTGGCCGGCTCCCAGCTGCTGCTGCCCGGGCTCGCCGAGCGGCGGATCGCCGACGAGCTGCGGGCCACCGGCCGGGTCGAGCGCGTCAGCGTCAAGGCGTTCCCGGCGCTCAAGCTGCTCGCCCGCCGCGCCGACCGGGTCGAGGTCACGCTGGGCGAGGCGCGGGCGCGGACCGGGCGGCTCTCCGACCTGATCGCCGAGGCCGACGGCGTGGAGGAGCTCGACGCGCGCGTGGGCGTGCTGCGGCTCGGGCCGCTCCTGCTCCGCGAGGCACGGCTGCTGAAGCGCGGCGACGCCCTCGACGGCGGCGCGCGCCTTTCGCGCGCCGACCTCCAGGCGGCGCTGCCCGCCCAGGTCGGCTTCCGCCCTCTCCCGAGCGACGGCGGCGACCTCCTCTTCGAGGCCACCGCGGGCCTGTTCGGCCTCCAGGCGACGGTTCGCGCCCGGCTCTCCGCGCGCGACGGCGCGCTGATCATCGCCCCGGAGGGCCTCCCGTTCGGCGGGCTGGCCACCCTCACCGTCTTCCGCGACCCGCGGATCGCGGTGACCGGCGTCGGTGCGACGGAGACCGGCGACGGCTACGCGCTCACCGCGCGCGGCCGGCTGGTGAACTAGCCCTTCGGCGAGCTCCAGTCC
>JAUJME010000187.1 GCA_030447005.1 Solirubrobacteraceae bacterium
TCGTCCGCCTCGTCGACGGCACGGGCGGCGGCGGCTCGGTCAAGTCGCTGGAGACGATGGGCTACACCTACGTCCCGTTCCTGCCGGGGATGGAGGTCGCGATCGCCAACCTCGCCCGCGTCCCGGTGGTCGGCGCCGCGCTCGGGCCGGTGGCCGGGCTGGGGGCCGCCCGCGTGGTCGCCTCGCACTTCAGCGTGATCGTCCGCGGGACCTCCCAGCTCTTCGTGGCCGGCCCGCCCGTCGTCGCGGCCGCGATGGGCGAGTCGCCCGACAAGGAGGCGCTGGGCGGCGCGCGCGCCCAGACCCGCGCCGGGGCGGTCGACAACGAGGCCGCCGACGAGGACGACGCGCTCGACCAGATCCGCCGCTTCCTCTCCTACCTGCCCGCCAACGTGTGGGAGCTGCCGCCGATCGCCGCCGCGACCGACCCGGCCGGCCGTCGCGAGGAATCGCTGCTCTCCGCCGTCCCGCGCGACCCGCGCAAGCCCTACGCGATGCGGGCGATCCTCGAGGGCGTGCTCGACCGCGGCTCGCTCTTCGAGCTGGGCGCCCGCCACGGCCGCTCGGCGATCACGGCGCTCGGGCGCCTCGACGGCCGGCCGGTCGGCGTGCTCGCCTCCGACCCGAAGCACTACGGCGGCGGGCTCACAGGCGATGCCGCCGACAAGGCGGTGCGCTTCATCGACCTCTGCGACCAGTTCCGCCTGCCGGTGGCGAACTTCGTCGACCAGCCGGGGTTCGTGATCGGGACGGAGGCCGAGAAGGCGAACACGATGCGCCGCGGCGCGCGGCTGATCTTCGCGGTCCACCAGGCGACCGTGCCCTGGTGCTCGGTGCTGATCCGCAAGGCGTTCGGCGTCGCGGGGGCCGCCCACGGCGACGCCTCGCGTCTCAACCAGCGCTACGCCTGGCCGTCGGGGGAGTGGGGCTCGCTGCCGATCGCCGGCGGGTTGGAGGCCGCCTACCGGCGCGACCTCGAGGCCGCCGAGGACCCGGCGGCGCTGCGCGCGGAGATCGAGGCCCGGCTGCGGGCCGTCACGTCGCCGTTCCGCACCGCCGAGCGCTTCGGCGTGGAGGAGATCATCGACCCGCGCGACACCCGGCGGCTGCTGTGCGCGTGGGCACGACGCGCGCACGAGATCGTCACCCACGAGGCCGGCGGCGGGCCCAAGGCGCGTACGATGCGCCCGTGAGCCACCCCTTCCGCGCGGACGACGTCGACGTCGAGCCCGAGGAGGTCGAGCGCCTGGCGGGCGACCCGCACGTCCAGCTCGTCGACGTCCGCGAGCCCTACGAGCACGAGGCGGGACGGATCGAGGGCGCGCGCCACATCGAGCTCGAGCGCCTGGCCTCCGAGGCCGGCACGATCGACCGCGACCGTCCCGTGGTCTTCTACTGCCGGCTCGGCGCGCGGTCAGGGATGGCGGCCAACGCGTTCCGCCGCGCGGGCTACGACGCGCGGTCGATGGTCGGCGGCCTCGAGCGCTGGCACGCCGAGGGCCGGCCGATCGTGCCCGAGGACGGGCACGTCGCGCCGCACTGAGTGCCGACGCGCCAGCTCGCCTGCACGCGCCGGATCGGCGGCCGCCCGCGCGTGTCCAACGCTGCACATGCGCCTCTCGCTTGCCGCCCTCGCCGTCCTCGTCCTGGCGATCCTGCCGGCGAGCGCCCACGCCGCCCCGCAGCTCGACCGGATCGGATCCTTCGACAGCCCGGTCTACGTCGCCTCGCCGCCCGGCGACGCCCGCCTGTTCGTGGTCGAGCGTGGCGGCACGATCCGGATCGTCGGCAAGGACGGCGCCGCGCGCGCGCAGCCCTTCGCCGACCTGCGCGCCAACACGACCACCGACGGCGAGCGCGGGCTGTTGTCGATCGCCTTCCCGCCCGACCACGCGCAGAGCGGCCTGGCCTACGTCTACCTGACCGCCCCCGACGGCGACCTGCAGATCCGCGAGTTGCGCCGCTCGGCGGGCGACCCGAATCGGGCCGAGCCCGGTGCCGGGCGCCTGGTGATCGGGCAGGCGCACGCGCAGTTCAGCAACCACAACGGCGGGCAGGTGGCCTTCGGCCCCGACGGCCTCCTCTATGCGGGGTTCGGCGACGGAGGCGGCGCCAACGACCCCAACGGCAACGGCCAGCGCCTCTCCACCCTGCTCGGCAAGCTCATCCGGATCGACCCGCGCGCCACGCCGGCCGGGCAGCCCTACTCCGTGCCCGGCGACAACCCGTTCGTGGGCCGCGACGACGCGCGCGCCGAGATCTGGGCCTACGGGCTGCGCAATCCCTTCCGCTTCTCGTTCGACCGGTCGGCGGGCGACCTGTGGATCGGGGACGTCGGCCAGCGCGCCCGCGAGGAGGTCGACTTCGCCCCCCGGTCCCGCGGCCTCGGGCGCGGCGCGAACTACGGGTGGCGCTGCTACGAGGGCTCGATCCGCACGCCGGGGGTCACCCCGTGCGAGGCGCCCGGCCACGTCCCGCCGCTCTTCGACCTCGACCGCGAGACTGACGGCGTCTGCTCGATCACCGGCGGGGTCGTGGTGCGCGACCCCGGTCTGCCGACGCTCGCCGGCCGCTACCTGCACTCGGACCTCTGTGACCAGCGGATCCGCTCCGCCGACGCGAGCGGCGACAAGAGCACGCCGACCGGCATGTCGGCCGCGACGCTGGTCGCGTTCGGGGAGGACGCCTGCGGCCGGGTCCACCCGGTCTCCCTCGACGGGCCCGTCTACCGCATCCGCGACGGCGCGGCGACCGCCTGCGACCTCCCGGAGGCGCCCGGGACGGCGGCCCCGGCGGAGCCCGCGCCCACCGCGCGCGGCGGCGACCGCACGTCGTGCCGGATCGCGATCCGCCGGCGGACCCGCCAGCGGGTGCGCTCCCTCCGCCTGGCGGTCACGACGAGCAAGCGCTGCACCGTCCGCGCCACCCTCCGGATCCGCGGCGTGGGGACCCTCCGCTCGCGGGCGCGCACGCTCGAGGCGGGCCGGCGCAGCACGCTGAAGATCCGCTCGACCGCCCGGGTCCGCCGCGCGGTGCGGCGCCGGCCGCGCAGGGCGGTCCTCGTGGTCACCGCCCGGGACGCGAGGGGCAACGCGTCGCGCGAGACCCGGCGGGTCCGCGTGCGCCCCTGAGCGTCAGTCCCCTTCCTTCTCCTCGCCCGGTTCGCCGGGCGCGTTCGGATCGGTCGGGCCGCCGGGGATCGGGTCGCCCTTGTAGTCGTCGGGGTTGTCGACCTTCTCCCCGTCGATCTCGATCGAGCCGTCCTCGAAGCGGCGGAGGTTCGACGGGCCGAGCTTGGAGGTCGCGGCCTCCTCGTAGTCGGACTCGGACTCCGGGCCGCCGAAGGTCTCGTACTTCGCCTTGCCGCCCGGCCAGTCCTCGAGCTTGTCCGGCGGGTTCTCCTCGAGGGCCTTGATCTCCTCGCGGGCCTCCTGGGACTCCTGCTGGGACTGCTCGGCCTTCTCCGCCGCGCTGTGGTCCTCCGCCATGCTCGCCTCCCGATCGCTCGAACCCCGATTCAGGTCCGGCAGTACCCGAGGAGGCGGCAGGCGGAACGGCTGCCCTAGTCGCGGACGCCGACGGGGACCTTCGAGGGGTCGCGGTAGGGCTGCTCCTCCTTGACGCCCTCCTCGAGGTACACCGACTCCACGTTGACCTCCCAGAGGTCGTGGCGGGCGCCCTGCTGGATGTTCTCCACCGCGCGGAGCGCGGTGAGCATCGAGTGATCGGAGTTGTTGTAGCGATGGAGCCCGTTGCGCCCGACCTGCTGGAGGTTCGTGATGCCCTTCAGCCAGTCCTTGATGACGTCGACATGGTCGGAGTAGGCCTCGTCGTAGACGGGGTACGCGAGCGGCACGCGCGTCACGAACCCGCGCTCGACCTGCTCGGCCCGCGCGAGGTTGAGCTTCGCGAGCTCGCCCTTGGCCATCTCGATCAGGTCGTCGTCGGCCATCGTCCACAGCTCGTCGCCCTGGTTGCAGAAGTACTCCATGCCGATCGACGCCTTCGAGGGATCGGGGACCATCCAGGGGCTCCACGAGCGGAAGTTCTGGATGCGACCGACCTCGACGCCCGGCTCGTGGATGTAGATCCAGTTGTCCGGGAACAGGTCCTCGCCGTCGACGACGAGCGAGACGGTGAGGAAATCGCGGTAGTTGAGGCCCTTGCCGGCCTCCTGGACGGCAGCCGGGGCGGCCGGCGACGTCAGGCGGACCGTGTCGCGCAGCGGCAGCGAGGAGATGACCTCGGAG
>JAUJME010000188.1 GCA_030447005.1 Solirubrobacteraceae bacterium
GGGGGGCGCGCCGGGCCGGGGGGGGGGGCGGCCCCCCCGCCGCCCCCCCCGGCGGGGGGGGGGCCGCGGGGGGGGCGCCCGGGGGGGCCCCCCCGCCCCCCCCGGGGGGGGGCGGGGGGGGCGGCGGCGCCCCGGGCCGGGGGGGGGCCCCCCGCCCCACCCCCCCCGGGGGGCGCGCGCGACGCGCGCGCCGCGCGCCAGCATGACCGGCGCGTCGCCCGAAGCCACGGCCGCCGCGCCCGTGTCGCCCGAGCCGGTGCGATGCCGGGCGCCGATCCGCCACGTCCCGGCGGTCGCCAGCCGGCGCAGGTCGACCGCCGCCTGGGCCACGTCGGCCGCGCCGGCCTCGTCGGCGGGCGCCACGGTCGCTCGGACCTCCTCGTCTTGGGCCGCGCCGTCGCGGCGCAGCACCAGCTCGTCCGGCGCAGCGACGGTGCCGCCGGCGTCGAGGGTGATCACGAGCTCGCGGCCCTCGGCGAGCGCGAGCCGACGGGCCACGACCGGGGCGGCCTGTCCTGCGGGCGGCACGCGCGGCAGCGTACTGCCGGCCTGCGGCGGTCCACCGGCCTACGCTCAACCGCACGCGGCGGGCTGCCGACCACAGGGGAGCTGCCGCTCGTCCCCATGCCCGCCTCCCGGTCCCGCCTCCTCGCCCTCGTCGTGCTCGTGCTGTCCGCCCTCGCGGTCGCGCCCGGGATCGCGCACGCGCGCACCGGCGCGTGCGTCGCCGGCGACGCCGGCGGCCCGCGCTGCACGGTCTGGACGGGCAAGGTGACGTTCGTGGCCGACGGCGACACCGTCGACATCGACGTGGCCGGCGACGGAACCGGCACGCCGGTCCGCGTCCGCGTGACCGGCATCCAGGCCATGGAGCAGAGCGTCTACTCGCGCTACGCCGGACGCCGGCGCGGCGAGTGCCACGCGCTCGCCGCGACGCGCCGGCTCGAGGGGCTCGTGCGCCGCGCACGCGGCCGCGTCCGCCTCGCCGCGCAGCGGCCCACCAGCCAGACCGGCGCGCGCCGCCGGGCGCGCCGCTCGCTCGCCCTGCGCGTCGGCGGGCGCTGGCGCGACCCGGCACGCGTGCTGGTCGCCGAGGGCCTGGCCCTCTGGCTGCCCAACCCCGTCGAGTACGCATGGAACGCCGACTACGGCCGGCTCACCGAGCAGGCGGCCCACGCCGGCCGCGGCCTGTTCACCGCCGACGCGTGCGGCGCCGGTCCCGCGGCGCGCGTCCCGCTGAGGCTGGACGTCACCTGGGACGCCGACGGCAACGACGGCGAGAACCTCAACGGCGAGTGGATCCGCATCGCCAACGACGGCGCGGTGCCGGTCCGCCTCGCCGGCTGGTGGGTGCGCGACTCGCACCTGCGGCGCTTCCGCTTCCCGTCCTGGGCCGAGGTGCCCGCCGGCGCTGCGGTGCGCGTCCGCGTCGGCGCCGGGCGCTCGTCGGCCACGGACTTCCACTGGGGCCTCGGCGCCCCGGCGTTCGAGAACGTCGACCCGGCCCGCGGGATGGGCGACGGCGCGTACCTGTTCGACCCGCAGGGCGACCTGCGGGCGTGGGACATCTACCGCTAGCGCGCCGACCGCGCGTCACCCCGGTGCCCGGCGTGCTGGACTACGCGCGCGTGACGACGCCGAAGACGCGCACGGAACGCATCCAGCGGGTCCTGGTCGACACCGTCGACCTGCCGCCGCCCGGGCTGCGGCCCTACGCGCTGCCCGGCGCGCCGCGGCTCTACGAGGCGCGCTGGCGACGCCGGCTCGCCCGCGCCCCCGTCCTGCGGCCCGAGCAGCACGCCGCGATCGTCGGCGTCCGCGAGATCGAGGAGCCGATCGGGTGCACGCTGTGCGGCGAGCGGCGGATGCAGCCGCTGCTCCACCCGCGCGATCCCGAGGGCGAGTGGCGCTACCACGTCGTGCGCTGCCCGACGTGCGGCCTGCTCTACCGCCACCCGGGGATCCGGCCCGAGCGGGTCGGCGACCTCTACACCGGCCGGTACAGCACGTTCCTGACCGGCGACTACGCCAGGAAGCGCAGGCGCCGCTACCGCCTGGTCATGGACGCCTTCGCGCCCCTGTTCGCCGACGGCGCCGGGCGGCGCCTGCTCGACTTCGGCTGCGGCACGGGGCTCTTCCTCGACGAGGCCTACGAGCGCGGCTTCGCGTGCTACGGCGTCGACCTCTCCGAGGACTCGATCGAGCAGGCGCGGACCAAGCCGAGCGGCGAGCGCGCGTACTTCGGGGCGCCGACCGACGTCCCTCAGATAGCCGCGGGCGGCTTCGACGTGATCACGATGTGGTCGGTGCTCGCGCACCTCGCGACGCCGATCGAGGACCTGGCGATGCTGCGCGGCCTGCTCGCGCCCGACGGCGTCCTGCTGATCTTGACGGTCAACGCCGAGTCGATGGAGCTCAAGGCCCACGGCGGCGCCTGGAACGGGTTCACCGAGAACCACCTGAAGTTCTTCTCCTCGAGGACGTTGCCCCTGCTCCTGCGCAAGGCCGGCTTCGAGGCCTACGTCGCGCCGCCGTCCTACGGCGACACGGTCGAGGCGGGCACGACCCTGCTGTCGCGGCGCGGCCAGCGGCGCCTGAAGCGCGTGATCGACCAGGGCAACCGCGGCAACATGCAGCGCGCCGTCGCGTTCAACGACGCGCGCACGCCGCGGCGGTGGGACCTGCAGGCGCTGACGCTGTAGCGGCGGTGGCTCACCGCGCGGCGAGCTGTCGATCGGGCGGAGCCGGCACGACCTCGACCTGGCGGCCGGTGGCGAGCCGGGTGACGTCGAGGACCCCGAGCTCGACCAGCATCGCCGGGTCACTCGCCTAGGACCAGCGGCCGGCGAGCTCGCGCGCCCGGGCCAGGTCGCGCCCGTCGTCGATCTCGACCCAGTCGACGGCGCCGATCGCCGCCGTGCCGACGCGTCCGCCACGGTCGGCGTACTCCTGGTAGCCGTCCTCGTAGTACAGCTGCGGGTCGCGCTCGAAGGTGGCCTGCAGCGCGTCGGCCAGCGGCTCCTGCGCCGCCGGCTCGATCAGCGTCACGCCGATGTACTCGCCCTGCGCCTGGGCGGGATCCATGTGCTTGGTGATGCGCTCGAGGACGCCCTCGGCGCTCAGGCGGACCTTCATCTCCTCCTCGGCCAGCGGCTTCTCGCGGTCGACCGCCAGGACGATGTCCTCGCCGCGGCCGGCGAGCACGCGCTCGAGCACCACCGGCGGCGTGAGCGTGTCGCCGTTGACGAGCAGGACGCCCTCGGCGAGCGCCTCGCGCGCGCACCACAGCGAGTAGGCGTTGTTCCAGATCTCCGCCTTGGGGTTGAAGATCAGCTCGAGCGCGACCCCGTGGCGGCGCTCGAGGTCGCCGACGCGCTCCTCGATGCGCTCGGCCGCGAAGCCGGTGACGATCGCCGCGCGGTCGAGGCCCACGCTGCGGAAGTTCTCGAGCGTGACGTCGAGGATCGTGCGCTCGCCGTCCACCTCGATGAGCGTCTTGGGGAGCGCCTCGGTCAGCGATCCGAGCCGGCGACCCGCGCCGGCGGCCAGCACCATTCCGATCAAGCGCGGCATCGTAGCCAGGCGCCCGTCGCGGCGGGCCCCGCCTCGTGCGCGCTAGCGTCTTGGGCGTGCAGTGGAAGACGACCGTCAATCGCGCGCTCGCCCGGACCGTCGGGCTCGAGCTGCGGCGCACCGAGCCGGGCGGCGCCCCGCGCTCCGCGCCCGCGCGGCGCCGCCCCGGCAGGCTGAAGTCCGGGGACCGGCTGGTCACCGCGCCGACGTTCATCCTGTGCACCCTGCGGTCCGGGTCGACGCTGCTGCGCGTGCTCCTCGACAGCCACTCGCAGCTGCACGCCCCGCACGAGATCCACCTGCGCTACGTGTCGGTCAACCTCGACACGAAGTGGTCGGAGCGTTCGCTGAAGGAGATGGGCCTCGACCAGAAGCGCCTCGAGTACCTGCTGTGGGACCGCCTGCTGCACCGCGAGCTCGCCGGCAGCGGCAAGCCGCACATCGTCGACAAGACGCCGAACAACGTGTTCATCGCCGACCGCCTGCGCGAGTGCTGGCCCGACGCGCGGTTCGTCTTCCTGCTGCGTCACCCGGCGGCGATCGCCCGGTCGCGCCAGTCGCTGCGCCCGGACGCCGACCCGGACAAGAACGTCGACCTCATCCGCCGCTACTGCGAGGCGCTCGAGGCCGCCCGCCAGACCTACGACGGCGTGACCGTCCGCTACGAGGA
>JAUJME010000189.1 GCA_030447005.1 Solirubrobacteraceae bacterium
GCGGGTGCTCGCCGGGCTCGGGATGATCACCCTGGTCATCGGCGTCGACCTCGCGCTGGCGTGGGGGCGCGAGGACACCACCTCGGGGACGCCGCTCTACGTCCTCGGCGGGATCCTGCTCGGCGGCCTGATCGGCGAGGCGATCGGGATCGAGCGGCGGCTGGAGGCGCTGGGCGACGCGGTGCAGCGGCGGCTCGCGAAGCCGGGCGGCCGCGGCGGCGGCTCCTCGACGATCTCCGAGGGCTTCGTCACCGCCTCGCTGCTGTTCTGCGTCGGCTCGCTCACCGTGGTCGGCTCGATCCAGGACGGGCTGACGGGCGACTACTCCACGCTCGCCACCAAGGCGGTCCTCGACGGCTTCGCGGCGATCGCGCTCGCCGCGACGCTCGGCTGGGGCGTCGGGCTCTCGGCGATCACCATCCTGCTCGTCCAGGGGACGCTCACGCTCGGCGCCGGGCTGTTCGACGAGCTGCTGCAGGGGGAGGCGCTGGCCGCGCTGACCAGCGCGGGCGGCGTGACGATCATCGGGATCGCGCTCAAGCTGCTCGACCTCAAGGACGTCAAGGTGGGCAACTTCCTGCCGGCGCTCGTCGTCGCGCCGGCGCTCGTGGGGCTCGTCAGCCTCGTCCGTTAGCCCCCGCGGCGAGGAAGTCGCCGCCGAAGCCGGGGGTGCGGATGAGCTGGATCGGGCTGACGGGGGAGGTCGGCTCGACGTAGAAGCGGACCGCGTCGCGCTCCTCGATCGCCGCGACGGCCTGCTCCTGGCGGCGCAGCGAGAGCGGCCACACGATCGCGAAGCCCGTGGCGATCGCCGGGATCTGCGCGACGAAGATGCCGCCCACGCCCGCCACGAGCGTGAAGGCGAGGAGGGACCACAGCCGGTTGAGCAGCGTCGAGGCCGGGCGCAGCTCGGGGAGCATGGTGGTCGAGCGGGCGCTGGCCAGCAGCCGCGCGATCGGCGGGTTGGCCTGCGCGCGGCGGCCGAGGAAGGCGCCGTAGAGGGCGGCGAGCGTCCACCACGCCGCGCTCACGTAGACGAGGACGGGGTCGAACTCGCGCGTGGCGCTGATGACGGTGATCGTCGCGAGCAGGGTCGCGGCGCCCGCCGAGAGCAGGACGGTGGTGCGCAGGAAGTCGACGAAGCGGATGCCCGCCCCCGCGCGCTACAAGAGCGCCTGGAGCAGCTCTCGGACGCCGCCCGTGCCCTCGACCATGAAGTCGGCCTCCTCCTCGAGTGCCGACGGGTGCTCCTCGGAGGCGACGCCGACGCGGATCGCCTGGCCGAGCCGCCCCATCTCCACCAGCTCGCCGAGGCCGCGGAAGGCGTCGAGGTCGGTCAGGTCGTCGCCGACGTAGATCGCGGCGGCGAGTTCGGTGTCGCGCAGCAGGCCGACGACGCCGGCGCCCTTGTCGATGCGCACCGGCGGGCGGATCTCGAGCACCTTCTTGCCCCAGTGGGTCGTGTAGCCGGCCTGCTCGGCGGCGCGCGCGACCTCGGCGATCGCCGCGTGGGCGCCCTCCTCGTCGGGCGCACCGCGCCAGTGCAGCGCGACGATCGCCTCCTTGTCCTCGAGCCGGACGCGCAGGCGGCGCAGGTCCTCGGTGAACGCCTCGTGCGCGAAGGCCTGGACGCGGCGCGACCACGCCTGGAGCTCGCGGTCGATCACCGGGGCGATCGAGCCCGGCTTGAGCACCTCCGAGCCGTGGGAGCCGAGGTAGGCGATCGACCCGAGGGCCACGATCCGCCGCGCGTCGGAGGCGCGGCGCCCCGAGACACATGCCACGACGCCGTAGCGGCGGGCGATGTCGATCAACGGCCGGCGCGTCTTCTCGGGAACGTGCGCGTCGTCGGGCTGCTCGACGATCGGGGCGAGGACGCCGTCGATGTCGAGGAGGATCGCCGCGCGCGAGGGGTCGGCCTTCAGGGGGCGCAGGAGCTCCTCCAGCGCGGCGGTGGTCGGCGGCACGCCCCTAGTATGCCCCGCCATGCGCCGGACCCTCCAGCTCGCCGGGGTGGGCACGGCGGCCGGGCTGTTCTCCGGGCTGTTCGGCGTGGGCGGGGGGACGGTGATCGTCCCCCTGCTGGTCCTGTGGCTCGGCTACGGGGAGCGCGAGGCGGCCGGGACGTCGCTCGCGGCGATCGCCCTGATCGCCGCCGTGGCGGCTGGGGCGCAGGGGCTCTACGGCAACGTGGACGTCGGCAAGGGGCTGCTGATCGGGCTCCCCGCGGTGGGCGGCGTGGTGGCTGGGACGTGGCTCCAGCAGCGGGTCCCGCAGCGGGCGATCGCGCTGGCGTTCGCGGCGCTCCTCCTGGCCGCCGCGGCCGAGCTGGTGCTCTGAGCGTCGTGGACGTCGCCGCCGCCCTCGCCGTGGGCCTCGCCGCCGGCGTGGTGGCGGGGGCGCTCGGGATCGGCGGCGGCGTGCTCTTCGTCCCGGGCCTCGCCATCTTCCTCGGCCTCTCGCAGCTCGAGGCGGAGGCGACCTCGCTGCTGGCGATGATCCCGGTGGCACTGGTCGGCGCCTGGCGCCAGCACCGCTACGGCAACCTCCGCGTGCGCGAGGGCGTGCTCGTCGGGGCGCTGGCGGCGGGCGGCGCGCTGCTCGGCGTGGCGATCGCCAACGCCGTTCCCGAACGCGCGTTGGAGCTAGGCTTCGCCGGGTTCATGGTGGTGGTCGCCGGCCAGCTCGTCCGCCGTGCGCTCGCGGACTCAACTCCCGCGGGGGAACGCCGATGACCGATGACGTGAGCACGCTCATCCGCGAGCAGGGCCTCGTCGATCTCCTCATCCCCGGCGAGCGCCGCCGCGCCGCCCGGGTGTCGGCCATCGGGCACGGCCACGTTCTCCTCACCCTCTTCGGGACGCCGATCGAGGCGACCCTCTCCGGCAGCCCGACCGCGGCTCGCATCGAGCTCGTGGGGGAGCGCGGCGTCTCGCGCATGGAGGGCCGCGTCGCCCACGGCGGCGACCCGCGTGCGCTGACCTTCGAGCCCGACGACCCGGGCGCGCTGCCGCAGCGGCGCGCCGCCGAGCGCGTCGAGCTCGACCGCGAGCTGCTCATCGAGCGCCGCACGGGCAGCGCCGCCACCGGGCGCATCGTCGACATCTCCGAGGGCGGCGTCCGCTTCCGCACCGCCGCCGCCTTCCGGCTCGGCCACGCGGTCGATCTCGCCTTCACCTCCGACGCCGAGGGCGTCGACGCGCTGCTCGGCTCGGGGCAGATCGTCCGCCTCCATGGCGACGGGGAGTACGCGGTCGAGTTCGGGCCGTGGCCCGAGGGCGAGCTGCGCCGGCTCAAGCTCCTGCTCGAGACGGGCCGCGTCCTCCCATAGCGCCCGGCGGCGGCGGGTAGGCTGGCCGGGATGGTGGCCCCGTCGCCGGCGAATCCCGCCCTGGTCAAGCCCCGGCTGCGCGGGGTGCTGCACCAGTGGGCGTTCTTCGTGTCGCTCGCCCTCGGCCTCGTGCTCGTGCTGGCCGCCAACGGCGGCCGCGAGACCTTCGCGGCGTCGATCTACGCCGGCAGTGTCGCCGCCCTGCTCGGCACGAGTGCGCTCTATCACCGCGTGAACTGGTCGCGGGCGGCCGCGCGCCGGTGGATGCGGCGCGCCGACCACTCGATGATCTTCGTGCTGATCGCGGGGACCTACACGCCGTTCGCGCTGCTCGTGCTCGAGGGGGCGCTCGCCACCGCGATCCTGATCGCGGTGTGGAGCGGCGCGGCCGCCGGGATCATCCTCCAGCTCGTATGGATCGAGGCGCCCAAGTGGGTCTCCTCGCTCGTCTACCTCGTGCTCGGGTGGGTGGCGGTCTTCGCCTTCCCCGGCCTCCTCGACGGGATCGGTGTGCTGGGCACGCTGCTCGTCGCGGCGGGCGGCCTGCTCTACACGGTCGGGGCGGTCGTCTACGCCTGCGGCCGCCCCGACCCGGCGCCGGCCGTCTTCGGCTACCACGAGGTCTTCCACGCGCTGGTGATCGTGGCGGCCGCGCTGCAGTACGCGGCGATCGCGTTCTACGTGGTCTGACGCTCAGCTCGGGGGCTCGTAGAGCTGGAGGTCGTTGCCGTCGGGGTCTGAGAAGGTGGCGACGCGACCCCACGGGTGGTCGGAGATGCCGCCGGCGAACTCGACGCCCTTGCCCTCAAGCTGCTCGACGGCGCCGTCGATGCCGCCCTCGGGCTTGAAGGCGATGACCGCCCCGCCGTCGCCGCCCGGCGTCTCCTC